>JAQIBQ010000141.1 GCA_027859005.1 Prolixibacteraceae bacterium
CTTTTGAATTATGAAAAATATCTTAACCCAATTGTACTTTAAAATGCCGCAAGCATTTTACAAGTTTACATCAGTTAATGCCGATCATACAACAAAGGAGTATACTGAACAGCCAGTCCCGAAACTTCGGGAAAGTGGAAGCATGCGACATTTCGTTGTCAAATCGGTATTATTCGCACTCTTATTCCTATTAGTTACTTTGAGTTTAAAAGCTCAAAAGCTTAATGAATATGTTGCTTTCGGTATAGAAAACAACCTGGCTTTAAAGCAAAAGAAGGTTGATTATGAAATTGCAATAAAAGCCCTAAAAGAAGCCAAAGGATTATTTCTTCCAGAAGTATCGATTAATGCACGATATACAGTTGCTTCGGGTGGTAGAGTTATTGAACTTCCAATTGGCGATTTAATGAATCCTGTATATCAATCGTTGAATCAGCTTATGCAATTGCCTCCCGAAAATCAGTTTCCTCAAATTGAAAACGAGGAAATACCCTTTATGCGTGGTAAAGAGCAGGATACTAAACTATCGTTGGTTCAACCTCTTTTTAATGCCAAATTGAACGCCAATTATAAGTTGAAGAAAGAACAAATGGGAATTTCGCAATCCCAAATAAAACAATACGAAAACGAACTTCGCTTTGAAATAAAGAAGGCCTACTTTAATTATTTGAAAGCCTATGAAGTCACAAAGCTGCTTGAAAAAACAGAAGAATTAATTGACGAAAACCTTCGTATTAATCAGAAATTACATGAGAATAATATGGCAACTCTTGATGTAGTATTGCGGGCTAAAACAGAAGTTGGTAAGCTAGAACTGGAGCAAACCGAAGCCCAAAAAAATTATAGAATGGCCCAGCATTATTTTAATTTCTTGTTGAATAGGAAATTGGATGAAGAAATAGAACGAATAAAACAAACACAAGTGAAGGTATTGCCTCCAGAAGAAATGTTGCAACAAACGGCATGGGGGAATCGCGAAGAATTAAAACAAATGAACTATGGAAGTAGGGCTTATGGACAATTAGCAAAAATTGAAAATGCTTCAACTTTGCCATCTGTATATTTGGCTGCCGATTATGGTTTCCAAGGCGAAGAATATCATTTTACAGAAAACGACGATTATGCCATGCTAACTGTTGGTGTAAAATGGACTTTGTTTAATGGAAATACCAGTAAAGCAAAAAAGGATCAGGCATTACTTCAGCAAAAACAAATTGATTTCCAGAAAGAAGAGGTACAACAACTTATACAGTTGGAGCTTCGCGAGGCGATTCTCGATTATGAACAAAAAAAGAAAGCTATAAATCTTGCACAAAATCAATTGAAAGGAATTCTTGAAACCTACCGTATAGTAAAGAAGAAATACCAAAACGGTATGGTAAATTTCATTGAATTGTTAGATGTTCAGAATGTTCGAATGCAAGTTGAAATGAATACTATTTTATTGCAATACGAACAGCTGAATTCTTTAGCCAAGTTAGAGAAAACGATTGGCAGTAGTCTACAGTAGAAATTGTTGGGTATGCGATAATCATGTTCACACCTTTATAAGTCACATTCATTCCATTTTATAAAAAATAACAGTTGATATAGATTCATTTTTGCATTGAATTCTTAACACTCTTAGCCATGAAAACACAAATTAATTACAACTTAATGAAATCCAAATTAGTCCAATTAGCCATTGCGATTCTTATTGGGTTTTTATTTCAACAATGTTCACCTTCCGTAGCCAACCAATTGGAACAAAAGGGAGAGCAGGCAATTCCTGTTCAAATTGCTTACGAAAAGATACAAGCAATGGTAAAGCCAATAAATAGTACTGGTGTTGTTACTGCCTCAAAAGAGCAAAAACTAAGTTTTAAAACCGGAGGGATTATCGATAAGGTTTTTGTAAACGAGGGTGAAGCCGTATTTGAAGGACAAATTTTGGCCACTTTAAAACTCGATGAAATTGAAAACATGGTTTTGCAAGCCCAGTTGGGACTTGAAAAAGCTACACGAGATTATAGTCGTATTAACAAGCTCTACACCGATTCAGTAGTAACACTTGAACAAATGCAGAATGTTACAACTGCGTTAAACATTGCAAAGTCGAATGTGAAAATTGCTGAGTATAACCAGAAGTATTCAACAATAATAGCGCCTACCAGCGGTCGCATTTTAATGAAATTAAACGAAGGAAATGAGTTGGTTGATGCCGGTACTCCTGTTTTGGTTTTAGCTTCGAACGAAGAAATGTGGCAAGTAAGTACAGGTGTATCCGATAAGGAAGTTGTAGATATCTCATTATTCGATTCTGCTACAATAGAAATTGATGCATACCGAAATCAAATAATTGCAGCACATGTAACTCAAATTGGTGATTTTCCCGATCCAATAACGGGTCTTTATGAAGTGAAACTTACACTGTTATCAGCTGCATTAGCATTGAAACCTGGGTTTTTCGCACATGTAGAAATCATTTCGAATAAAACTAAAGATTACCTCACAATTTCTATCGATGCTGTTAGTGAAGGAATAGGGAATACAGTTAGTTATTATGCTTTAACGAATAATAAAACGCAAGCCATTAAAAAAACGGCACAAGTAGAATGGATCCAAAGCAATGTGGTGGTACTTAGTTCAGCAATTGATAAAACCGATGCTATTGTTATTGCCAGCCAAAAAGAATTGAATCATTTAGCATTTGTTGAAATTGTTGATTCACCTCAAATTCAATAAATATATAAGGAATGTTAACCAAAGTCCTTTCTATTAGAATATTCTTCTGAAGAACAATTAGGACCAATTTTTCTGTCATGAAACTACCAGCAATCGCAATAAAATATTCTCAGTTTACAATAGTTGTATTTCTGTTTATAACTGTAATGGGTGTGATTTCTTATTTTACCATGCCCAAAAGTGAAGATCCCTTTATAAAATACAATGCATCAATTGTAACGGTAATTAATCCGGGTGCAACTCCTGAAAATATGGAGGCGCTTATTTCTGATCCAATAGAAGAAGCAATAAACGAAATCGAAGGAATTAAGACAATTTCATCAACCATAAATAATGGTGCTCTTTTCTTATTCGCTGAATATGAATTTGGTTTAGATTACGATGAAAAACACCGTGAATTGGTGCAAAAAGTAAATGAAATTAGAGACGAATTGCCCGAAACTATTTACAAAATAGATTTGCGTCAACCATCGGTGCTCGATGTTGCTATTATGCAATTTGCTTTAACCGGTAAAGATGCTTCGCCTGCAAGCCTTAAACAAACTGCCGATAAGTTGAAACATCGGATTGAACGCATAAGTGGAGTGCGGGGTGTTGAAATAATTGCAGCGCAAAAACTCGAGTTGCAAATCGTTTGCGATTTCGACCGTATGGCACACCACAATATCTCACTAAACAATGTAGTGGCTATTCTTCAAAATGAAAACCGAAGCATACCAGGTGGAAGTATAGACATTGGCCAAAAAAAGTTTAATGTTAACACCAGTGGGATGTACGAAGATTTGGTGCAAATTGAAAATACAGTAATTCATGCAGGAAACGGATTAATTATTAAATTGAAAGATATTGCAAGGGTTGAATTTAACTACAAGGCCAATGAAAGCTTTGCCCGTTATAATGGAGAAAATGCGGTGTGGCTAACGGTAAAACAAAAACAAGGTCAAAACATATATACCTTAACCAAGAATATATTAAACGAAGTTGATGCATTTAAATCGGAACGAACTCAAGAGGTAGAAATTCATGAAGTAGTAATCCAGGAAGAAAGTGTAAAGAAAAGAGTGAACCAGTTTGTTGGAAGTTTCTTGCAAGGAATGGTTTTAGTTGGTTTTATTGTTTTCTTAGCTATGGGAGGCCTTTCGGCTTTAATTGTAATGCTTGTAATACCCGTTTGCGTATTGGCAGGTGTAGGTATTATCGATTTTAACGGTTTTGGTCTTCAACAAATGACCATTGCTGGTTTAATAATATCGTTAGGAATGTTGGTAGACAATAGCATTGCTGTAGTTGAAAACATATACCGTTACCTTAGAAAAGGATTGAAACCTGTTGATGCAGCCATAAAAGGGGCAAGTGAAATTAGTACGGCTTTAATGAGCTCAACTCTAACTACATTATTGGCTTTTATGCCTATGTTGATGTTGGGCAACGAAGTAGGAGACTTTATTAAAAGCATGATACTAATTATTATTTATACGCTGTCGGTTTCTTTAATAGCAGCACTCTTTTTAACACCTTTTTTAGGAAGCAAAATATTACGAATAAAACCGAAGAATAAAACTCGAATTCCAATTGTTGAACGTTTTATCGAACGTTATTACGACAAATGGCTAAACCGAGCAATTAAACGTCCTGGAATTACAATTATCATTGCACTAATAATTTTCATAGGGTCGGCATCGTTAATGCCCTTAATTGGAGTGAGCTTTTTTCCAAAAGCAGAAAAAGAACAAATTCTTGTTTATATAAATACGCCCGAAGGAAACAACCTTGAAAGTACAAATAAAGCAGTTACTTATGTTGAAGAAGTTTTAAAATGTTACCCCGAAATAGCATCAGTGTCATCAACCATTGGTGAAAGCAACCCTCAGTTGTATTACAACATGATAATTGAAAATCCTGCCGATAATTTGGGCTGTGTTTTTGCAATTGTTGAGGGCGATTATTCTTCTGAAAAAATGACTCGAATAATTCAAGATTTGCGAAAGGAATTTAAAAGTTACCCAAATGCAAAAATTGAAGTTAAAGAATTTGCTCAAGGGCCACCTGTTAATGCTCCAATTGAAATAAGGCTTTATAGCGACAATTTGGTGCAGCTAAAAGAAATTGCTTCCGATGTGGAGCGTATGTACAATAATACGCCTGGTTTGTTGAATATTAACAACCCAATTGCGGCTTCAAAAAGCGATTTGAAAGTAAAAATTAATCGCGAAAAAGCGGGCATGTATGGGGTGCTTACACCTCAAATTGATAGGACTGTTCGTGCCATTGTAAATGGGGTTGATATTGGTGATTATCGCGATAATTTGGGCGAAAAATACGGAATTGTACTTAAGTCTGATAACGATGATGGGGCTTTAGCTCAACTTAATAAATCTTACGTGTCTTCAGTTTCGGGGACTCAGGTTAAAATGGAAAATGTAGCCGATATTACTTTCGAAGGTGGCTACAAGCAAATAACTCATTACAACCGAAAACGCTTTGTTGCTGTTTCAGCCGATGTAAATGAAGACATTCAAAGTATTGCAATGGCGACCAAAGCTGTAAGCCAAAAACTCGATAGTTATGAGTGGCCTGAAGGTACTTATTTCGAAGTTGGAGGTGAAGAAGAAAGTCGCGACAACAGTTTTGGTGGTATGAGCCAGGCCTTATTAATTGCTTTGTTGGGAATTTTTGGCGTTTTGGTATTGCAGTTCAAATCGTTTCGTCAACCGCTTATCATTTTTTCAGCAATTCCTTTGAGTATTACAGGAGCTTTTTTAGGCTTATTGCTGTCGGGTTATTCATTTTCATTCATGGCATTTGTTGGTTTAACAAGTTTAATGGGAGTTGTTATTAATGCAAGTATTATTCAAGTAGATTATGCCAATCAACTTCGAAACAAAGGGCTAGAATTGAAAGAGGCAATAATTTTAGCAGCTAAAACACGCTTTAATCATATAATGTTAACAACCATTACAACCATAGGTGGTTTGCTGCCGCTAACCCTTCGCGGTGGCGATATGTGGGCTCCAATGGGCTGGGCGATTATAGGTGGATTAATTGTTTCTACTTCATTAACCTTATTATTGGTGCCTGTTCTATACACTGTATTTAGCAGTAAAAAAACTAAGTTTATCGAAAATTAAAATTGCTATTTAGAATGAAGAATATTCTTATTATTGATGGACATCCTGATGCCGAAAGTCTTTGTGCTTCACTCTCCGAAAGTTACAACAAAGGAGCTATGCGTGCTGGATTCGAAACGAAATTGGTGAAATTACGTGATTTGGATTTTAAGTTAAGCCTTGAAAACGGTTACCGAAAACGTACTGACCTAGAGCCCGATTTATTGGAAACAATTGAATACATTAAAGATACCGACCATTTTGTATTGGTATATCCAATTTGGTGGGGCACATTTCCAGCCTTATTGAAAGGCTTTATCGATAGAACTTTTTTACCGGGCATTACCTACAATCCAAGCAAAGGAATAAAATGGGAAAAGCTTTTAAAGGGTAAAACAGCTCGTTTAATTTCAACAATGGATGCACCATTATGGTACAATAAGTTTTATTACAAACATCCAGCAAACAATGCGATGAAAAAGGCAACACTTCAATATTGTGGTGTGGGTAAAGTTAAAACAACCGAGTTCTCACCAATTAAATCATCTACTGTTGAGAAACGTGAAAAGTGGATTACAAAAGTTGAGAAAATGGGCCTTAGTGGAATTTAGGTTGAAACTTAAAGTGCATTTTTTTCACTTCCTTTATAGAACAAAACAAACGAAATGAGATACAATTGGAAATTTTTTAAATGGATGGTAATTGTTGGTTGTGTGCCTGCATTATACTTCAATTTTATCAGTAGAGTTTCTGGGTGGAATGACCCTTGTTATCCTTTTTTCGACAACTTATTAATTTGGTTGGGCATTTCAATTGGGCTTACACTAATTATGTCTTTTATTGTTTTTAAGGAAATTATTTGGCTTGAGAAAATTTTACCATGGAGAAAGTCTCCTGCAAAAAGGATTTTAGTTGAATTTCCTCTGGTATTATTAACCACTTCGTTAATCATGGGAATGTTTTCACATTCAACCTATTCCCAGCACATTAAATCATTTGGCACCGACTTTTATAATTCTTTTAGCGAATATATTGCTAGAGAATTATCGATAAGCGGTATTCTGACGATCATTGTTGTTACAATGGTTGAAGGTGTTTTCTTTTTTAAGGAGTGGCAAAAAAACATGGTGCTTACTGAGAAATTACAAAAAGAGGCCATGCAATCTCAACTCGAAGTCTTAAAAAATCAAGTGAATCCTCATTTCTTATTCAATAGTTTAAATGTTCTTTCATCGTTGGTTTATTCAAGTCCTGAAAAGGCTGAAGCATTCATTGAAAAATTTGCTTCGGTTTACCGATACATACTCAATATTCAGGGTAAAATGGTTGTTCCTCTCAAAGATGAGTTGGAGTTTTTAAATGCCTATTTGTACTTGCAAAAAATACGCTTTAACGAGGGGTTAAATATTCAAATTTCAATTGAAGAGGAAAAGCAAGCCCTTTTTATACCTCCTTTGTGTTTGCAACAGTTGGTTGAAAATGCCATTAAGCACAATGTTGTTGGGGCCGAAAAACCATTAAGCATTGAGGTTTATAACAAAGGAGATGATTTGTTTGTTGTGAATAATTTGCAAAAACGTGACGAACCTTTATCCTCGACAGGAGTTGGTCTAAAGAATTTGACCAATCGATATTTTCATTTTGCCAATGTAAAACCTGAATTCAAAGAAGAAAATATGCAATTTATTGCAAAGGCTCCTTTGTTAATGATGACACCAAAGGATGACTAATTTTAAGAAAAACAACTTGCTCAAAATGAAGTTAAAATGAAAGTTCTAATTGTTGAAGACGAAAAAATAGCTGCTGAAAAATTGGCGAGATTATTAGGCGAAATAAACCCTGAAATTAATGTCGAAGCAATATTTGAGTCCATTAGTCAAACCACTTCATGGTTAAAAGAACATACGGTTGATCTTATTTTTCTTGACATTTATTTGTCAGACGGTAATTGCTTTAGAATATTCGATGAATTGGAAGTGAAAACACCAATCATTTTTGTGACTGCATACGATCAGTATGCCATACAGGCATTTAAAGTAAATAGCATCGATTATTTGTTAAAACCAATCAACAAATACGATTTGATACAAAGCCTTGAAAAGTTTGATCAAATACATTCTGTATGTGAAACCAATAAACCGATTGATTATTCTAATTTAATTGAATCCATTAAAACACACCATAAGTTATACCAAAAGAGATTTATGGTTGTAGTGGGCGATCAAATTAAAACGGTACCCTGTGAAGAAGTTGCCTATTTTTTTGCCGAAGGGAAATACGTTTTTCTTGTTCACAAAAACAAAGAACGATACTTGGTTGATTTCACCCTCGATAAGCTTGTTGAGCTGCTTGATCCCGATCGGTTTTTCAGAGTTAACAGGCAGGTGATTGTTGGTTTCGAAAGCATACAAAGTATGCAAAAGTGGTTTACCAGACGTATAAAGTTGCATCTATTACCCGAGTCCGACAACGAAGTTATTGTAAGTGTAGAACGCTTAAGTGATTTTAAGAAATGGCTAAACCGATAGTCTTGAATCTAGTGTTCGTTTTTATACTCGGTAGGATTTACACCGTACATTATTTTGAAACACTTACGGAAATACTTCGGATCGTTAAACCCACAAGCATAAGCGGCTTCTGATATTTTATGTCCTCCTTCTGAGATTAAACGCGCAGCATGTTTCAAGCGTATCTGGCGGATAAGATCAACAGGAGAAACGCCTAGCATTCCTTTAACTTTATTGTAGAGTACGGTTCTACTGTATACCGAAGTTGAGATTAATTTCTCGACATTAAATTCCGAATCAGCAAAATTAGTTTCAATTATTTCGAATATTTCATTTAAAAACTGCTCGTCTTTGCTTGTAATTTTGGCATCGAAGTTATCGTTCACTTTTTTATCGCGGTACTTCTGAATAACTAATTCACGCTGTTTAATAAAATTAGTTGCAACGGCCTTAAGATATTCCGCATTAAAAGGTTTCAGAATATATGCTTCGGCACCCGATTCCACACCTACTATTTGATCGGCTAAGTTCGATTTTGCAGTAAGCATAATTACTGGAATGTGTGAAGTATTGAAATCGGTTTTAATAATTTTGGTCATTTCAATGCCATCAAGAACGGGCATCATAACGTCGCTAATAATTATATCGGGATGAATGTGTTTTAGTTTCTTAAGGCCTTCTTCACCATTAATAGCGGTTTCAATCTTAAAATTAGCTTTCAAGCAATCGCTCACATACATTAATACTTCCGAGTTATCTTCAACAATTAAAGCCGTAGGAGCATCTTTTTTGGGCACCTCAACAATAACTGGAGTGTTAGTTTCAAAGCTACCTTCTTGCACTGGTTTCTGATGATGATGATGAATGTTTTCTGTTTTATCAGATATCTGAGCCTTTTCGTAATGGTTTTTACCCATCAACATGCGTATTTTGAAATTCGATCCTTTGTTTTCTTCACTTTCAACAAGAATATTTCCTTTATGAAGTTTCATAATTTCATGAGCCAACGACAGACCTATTCCTGTTCCATTTAATTGATTATCGTCGGCCGATAGTGGTGTAAAACGTTGAAATATATAATTTAATTTTTCAGCAGATATACCTGTTCCTTCGTCGCTTACTTCTATATCTACATGTTCTACTGTGGGTTTGTGAATTTCAACCCAAATTTTCTTCCCTTGATTTGTATACTTGAAAGCATTCGAAAGGATATTAAAAACAACTGAATCGAACTTATTCGGGTCGGCAAAAATTATAATGTCTTCTTCGGGTTTTTTAAATTGAAAATCAATTTGTTTGTGTCTGGCCACAGGAGTAAAGTGTTCACAAATCTCTTCTACAAAGTTGCCCAAATTGATGGATTCAATCTTAAGCTCCATTTTTTTGTTTTGTACCTTTCTGAAATCGAGTAATTGATTGATTAGTTTAAGCATACGTTTACCGTTTCGCTCCATAATATCAATACGGTTTCGTACATCAGTTGGCAAGTGTTTGCTTAGTTTTATATCGTCGATAGGACCCAAAATTAAAGTCAGAGGTGTTCTAATTTCGTGTGATATATTGGTAAAAAACTGAAGCTTAATATCATTTACTCTACGTTCAACTTGCAATGAATTTTGCATGCGGTAGTACTTCAAAAATATTCTACGTGCCACTTCTAAAAGAACAAAAGAAAGAATAAAGTAGCTTATTAAAGCCCAGGTACTTTTCCACCAAGGAGGATGTATTGTTATTGTAATTTGTTTGGGAATTTCGTTCCAGGTACCGTCCCAATTCGATGCTTTTACCCTAAAAGTATAGGTTCCGGCCGAAAGATTGGTGTAAGTTGCTTTCCTTTGATTGCCAACGTAGTTCCATTCTTCTTCGAAATTCTCAAGTTTAAAGGCATAGTTATTTTGTGAGGGTGCTAAAAAACTTAATGCAGCATATTCGAAACTAAAACTCGATTGATTGTATTTTAATTCGATATGATCGAGTGTGCTTATGTCGGTTTGTATAGGCGAATTTGGGTCATTTATTTCAATGTCCCGATTGTTTAATTGAAAATTAGTTATGACAATTTTAGGAGCATATTGTTTTTTTTCAATGGTCTCGGGTTTAATTTCTAAAGTTCCTGAGGTACTCCCAAATAAGATGTTCCCATTGGATAAAAAACAACATGCATTTTCACAAAAGTTATCGGTATACAGTCCGCTGTTATTGTCGTAGTTTTCAAAAACCAGACGTGCAGGC
>JAQIBQ010000287.1 GCA_027859005.1 Prolixibacteraceae bacterium
GACATATATTTTATCTAATATGCTCGCTAAAATTGTATTGAATTTTACGGTTACTTCAGAAACAAATTATAACCAAATTGTTGGTTTTATTCAAAAAAATAAGATTGAGCACTATGCAATTTATCCATTGTATACTGGTGGAAATTTAAACTTCTTTGAGGATTTTATCTATTTAGACAAAGATGACTTTAATAAACTGGATCTTTCCAAAAAAGATGTTTTTGTAAATATGGCCATGAACCTCCACAATTTTGGTAAACTCACAATTATGCCCGATGGGAAGATATTTGCCAATGTTAATGATGCACCTCTGGGCTCAATAAATAATTCGGTTTATGATATAATATATAAAGAGATGGCTGAAGGTTCGTCTTGGTTGAAGATACGTGATATGAAACCATGCAATGAATGTATTTATCAATGGTTATGCCCTTCACCTTCAAATTACGAGTTCGTATTAGGTAAACCCAATTTATGTAATTTGTTACCTTGATGGTTAATTTTTAAATATATACAATGAGTGAGCATATCTTAACAAAGTGATATTTATTTCTAAATGAAAAAGTTCCCACACTACCAACAACTCGAATCAATGGATTGTGGTCCAACCTGTTTACGCATTGTTGCCAAATTTTATGGAAAAAATTATTCCTTACCATATTTAAGAAGTCGTTCGTATATTACACGTAGGGGAGTTACAATGCTGGGAATTAGCGATGCTGCTGAATGCATTGGTTTTAGAACCAAAGGAGTGCGCTTAACTTGGGACCAGATGCGTGATGAAGTAACATTTCCATGTATTGTTCACTGGAATCAGGGGCATTTCGTCGTTGTATATGATGTTATAAAAAAAAGAAATATATTCTCTAAAACCACCGAAAGTGAAATTGTTTGTATTTCCGATCCTGCCATAGGTTTATTACAATATAAGAAAGAGGAATTTATTAAATGTTGGATTAGTACGAAGTATGAAAGTAATCCAATTGGCACAGCTTTGCTTTTGGAAACAACTCCTGAATTTTATGTTCAAGATCAAACAGATACTGCTGCAAAACTATCTCTTCAATACCTTCTAGGATATTTGCGGCCTTACCGTAAATATTTGATGCATATCATTTTGGCAATGCTCACAGGGAGTTTGATCAGCATGATATTTCCTTTTCTTACACAATCAATTGTTGATTATGGTATTGGAAATAGCAATCTGAACTTTATTATCATGGTACTTATTGCACAGGTAGCCTTATCTGTTGGAACAATGGCCAACGATATGATTCGAAGTTGGATTATGTTACATGTAACTACCCGGATTAGTATCTCCCTTATTTCCGATTTTCTAATCAAACTGATGAAACTACCTGTAGCTTTCTTTGATGTGAAGTTGATTGGAGATATCATGCAACGAATTGGCGATCATGATCGGATAAAATCATTTTTAACAGGTTCTCTTATCAATATCTTATTTGCCTTTATGACCCTTATTGTTTATGCAATAATAATGGCGAGTTATCATCTCGGTATTTTAGTCATTTTTTTAATAGGAAGTTTGCTCTATGTTGGCTGGGTGCTGCTTTTTCTACGCAAGCGTAGAGACCTAGATTATAAACAATTTCAACAAGCTTCTGCCAACCAGAGTAACATCGTTCAATTGATATCAGGGATGCAAGAGATAAAAATGAACAATTGTGAAAAGCAAAAGCGTTGGGAATGGGAGCGAATCCAAGCCCGTTTGTTTCGTATAAGTGTAAAAGGTCTGGTTTTAAATCAAAGCCAACAGGTGGGCGCTACATTTATTAATCAGGCTAAAAATGTGTTCATCTCTTTTTTATCGGCCAAGGCTGTAATTACCGGCGACATGACGCTGGGTATGATGATGGCTGTACAATATATTATTGGTCAGTTAAATGCTCCCATCGAGCAATTTATAGGTTTTATGCAACAAGCACAGGATGCCCGTATTAGCATGGAAAGGTTAGGTGAGATTCAGGATAAAGATGATGAAGAACGACCAGAAGACAATCTGATAAAGGAGATTCCTAAAAGCAAGGGATTTTCGATACGAAATCTGGTTTTTCAATATGAAGGGCCGCATTCAGAAAATGTTCTGAATGGAATTACCCTCGAAATACCTCAACGGAAAATAACTGCTATTGTTGGCACAAGTGGAAGTGGAAAAACAACACTTGTTAAATTACTTTTAGGTTTTTATCAACCAACGAAAGGTGAAATTTTACTTGATGGCCAGAATCTTAATCAATACAGTCCTAGTGAATGGCGCAAACAATGTGGTGTGGTTATGCAGGAAGGTTTTATTTTTTCAGATAACATAGCCAAAAATATTGGTATTGCCGACGAAATACCTGATCAGATAATGATTGAGCAAGCTGCCCATACGGCTAATATAAAAGAAACCATTGAAGCCATGCCCTTGCGTTATAATACTAAAATAGGTAACGATGGTACAGGTTTAAGTACTGGTCAAAAACAACGATTATTAATTGCACGTTCTGTGTATAAAAATCCATCATTCCTTTTTTTCGATGAAGCCACAAATTCACTTGATGCTAGAAATGAACGGATTATTATGGCCAATTTAGATCAGTTTTTTAAAGGACGAACTGTTTTGATTGTTGCACATCGACTTAGTACTGTAAAAAAGGCCGATCAGATAGTTGTGTTATAGAATGGGCAAATCGCAGAGAGGGGAACACATCACGAATTAGTGAATAAAAAAGGATCCTATTTCCATTTGGTAAAAGATCAATTAGAACTGGGTCAATAGTAATTGTTTTGTGGATATCGTTGTGATTTTTTTGGAAAACAGTATAAGATCAACAAGAATGAACAATATTTAAATCAAAAAAAATGCCTGATGAAAATATAATCGAAAAACATAGCGAAGAAGTTCAGGAGCTGATGGGCGAAATTCCCGGTAGAATTGTCCAAAGGGGTATCGTTATCATTTTTGCCATACTCATTATGCTTATCGTTGGAAGTTACTTTTTCAGATATCCTGAGCTCATTAAAGTCCCAATTGTAATTACAACACTTCAACCACCTGTTTCTCTCGTGGCACGTACTTCAGGTAATTTAACTCAAATATTTGTAAATAATGGCGATAGGGTTCAACCCCAAATGCCAATTGCACTAATTGAGAATACATCGAATTATGAAGATGTTGAAAAATTAAAAGTACTTCTCCTTCAATGGTCGGTATCTAGTGATTTTATGTTGTTTTTGAAGATGAAGCTACCTTCTTTCAATCTGGGGGAAATGCAATCAACATATGAAATGTTTAAAAAATCAACTGAAAAATACAAACTTTATCATTCCCAAAATTATATTCCAATAAGGATTTCTATCCTTAAACAACAGGCTGATAAACAGCGCGAATATTTTAAAAACATCCTCATCCAAAATGAGTATAAAATGAAGGATTTGGCAATTAGTCAACAAGACTATCAGCGCGACTCATTGTTATATAATCTTGATCTTCCAGCTATTGCTTCTGCTGAATATAATCACTCAGAACAATTATTTTTGCAAAAAAAATCGGCGTATATTGGTTTTGTCGCTACGGTAAATAAAGCAGAACTGGATATACTGCAAATGAATGAAAATATTGTTGAATTGCAGATGCAATACGAACAAGAGATACTTAATGGGGAGATGGAAGTTAAGGAGAACATGCAATTGCTCTTATCTCAAATCAAACTATGGGAAGAAAATTACTTAATAATTAGTCCCATAGCTGGTATTGTTACTTTTACTAACTATTGGAGTCAAAATCAGTTTATTCCTTCAGGTGAAAGGATGGCATCCATTGTACCTGAAGGTGCTGAATTCATCATCGGAAGAGCAATTATTCCATCTAACGGATTTGGAAAAGTAAAGTTGGGGCAACAAGTAAACATCAAGTTGGATGGTTATCCATACATGGAATTTGGTATGTTAAAAGGAAAAATAAAATCAATTTCGCTGGTACCCGAAGAGTCTGGATACATGGCAGAGGTATCTGTTGACAGAGGTATGATCTCCAGTTATAAAGATCAACTTCGTTTTATTCAGGAAATGGAAGGTACTGCCGAAATTGTGACGAAAGACATGCGGCTTATTTATCATTTTATAAATCCTTTGAGAGCCCTAATTGATCAGAATCGTTAAGTAAACCGACAATTTGTCACAAAATGACCTTTATTTCAAATAGATATAAAAAGAAAAGATTTGAATCCGTTCGAAGAAATATTCACAAAAAATTACAAAGCCCTACTTCTGAAATAAAAATGATCAGTTAAGGTTTATGTGATTTAGCTATACAAAAACATTGCTTTCAGTTAAAGAAGTATTATTTAAAAGAAGACAAACCATGAAGAACTATATATTTACCATCACATCTTTTGTTTTATGTTTCATTGGCTGCACATCGAATAAAGACCAACGTCCAGAAAGAGTAGGAGTTGCCAAGTCCACTAATATAGTAAAGGCTGAACGTCCCTATCAAATTAAACTTCCGGAAAAGGGAGTGGATACATTAAAGGTTTCCAGCTTTGCCAATAGCATTCGTTATGTTCTTCTTGAAACCAACAGCAATACCTTTTTAAAAAGAATAGATAAGCTAAGAATGAACGATTCAATTATAGCGATTTCAGACATGACGAAACTACTTCTGTTTAAAACCGATGGAACATTTTTACGTCAAATAGGAATAAGGGGTAAAGGCCCAGGTGAATACAACTACATTACTGGTTTTGAAATTATTTCCGACACCATTTACTTGGCCTCTTCGAATAAACGAACAATACTTAAATATACCTTAACTGGCAAATTTTGTGAAGAGGCAGACATTGATCGTATCATGGCATATTTTTCTAAAAATAAAGAAGGTGAATTAGTTTGGTACAATCCGTTTAACGGTGAAGTTTATTTTTTAAATCGAGCTTTAGGAATTTCAGATACGCTTAGGGTTGAAGAAAATGTATCGTTAGATCGCCAGAATTATGTGGTTAAAGATCAATTCAATACTTATTTTCAAGTCAGCAAGGGCAAACTGCTTTTTACAAACTACATGAGTGATACCATTTGGAGTCTTACCCATACCAAAAAGGAAGCTGAATTTGTTTTCAACCTAAAGGATAAGCTGCTTCCATGGAAAAAACAGATTGAATATTCTGGTGGTGATTTTGAACGATACGAAAGAGAGGCAAGCCCCTACCAACGGATTAATGTATTAGCATTTCCCGATTATTTGTTGGTTACCCAAAGAAGCTGGAGCGATAGAAGTGATGGATTACACTCCATTTACATTCACAATTTCAACGATAAAAGCACTACCAAATCGAACTCACCTTATGTTTACGACGATCTAATTGGAAAAATTAATTTACGGGTAAGAGGATCGATTAGTAACGAAACAGCATTTATTACCTACATAAGTCCAATTGAACTACAGGAAAGTATAGCAGCGATGAATATAAATGGTTCAGAAGAAAATGTTCAGCAAGAGGTCTGGAAAAAAAGAATGGCTCAGGTGAAGTTTGACGCTAATCCCATTTTGGTGATTATGACACTTAATGATAAATAAAGCCAGAATTAACTTAATACAATAATAATTATGCTGGTATAATTATTGTACCATGAACTACCAAACAACTAAATTATCAATACCATGTTGAAATATTTCTTATTGTCTTTTGCACTGGTTATTCTCTTCTACTCTTGTAAACCCAAACAAAAGGAACCTAAAAACCTCGAAAAGAGTGCTTATCTCGAAGATAAAAATCAGGTGGAGATAATTGTGCTGGATAAAAGCACCTTTTCGAAACAGCTGGTGAGTAATGGCAAACTAAATGCATTACGTAAAAGTGAACTGAAATTTCAAAGTTCAGGCGTGCTCGACCAAATCAATGTTAAGAATGGTGGCCGAATTATAAAAGGAGAAGTGATAGCCTCGATTCAGGATGATAATTTGCAGCTGCAGTTGCAACAATCGAAAACAAACCTTGAAAAAGCTAAGCTCGAATTTCAGGATGTATTAATTGGGATGGGTTATGAGTTAAAGGATTCGGCACAGATACCTGCGGATAAAATGCAACTGGCCAGAATTAAATCGGGTTATACTAATGCATTAAATAATCTGGAAACAGCATACATTGCTTTAAGCGACTGCGAATTAAAGGCGCCTTTTGATGGTTTAGTTGCCAATATCGAACAAAAATGTTTTGAAGAAACAAATGGAAAGGCCTTCTGCACACTAATCGACGATTCAAAGTTTGAAGTTACATTCCAGGTTTTGGAAACCGAGTTAAAGGATATTCCTCGTGAAGGAATTGTGAAAATCATTCCATATTCAATTGAAGACACCTTATTTATTGGTACTGTTTCAGAAATAAATCCGGTAGTTGACCAAAATGGCTTGATACAGGTGAGGGCGTTGGTTGATAACCATGGACAACTGATAGAAGGTATGAATGTAAAAGTACTCATCGAAAAAGATGTGACAGGCCAGTATGTGGTACCTAAAGCAGCTGTTGTTTTGCGCGATAATTGGGAAGTATTGTTTAAGGTTGTGAATGGCAAGGCCTATTGGAATTACGTATTAACGACCAACGAAAACACAACATCATATACCGTAATTCCTAATCCTGAGAAAAGTTCTGCCACCCTCGTAACAGGCGATACCATCATTATTTCGGATAACTTGAATTTGGCACACGAAAGCGATGTTGAAATTAAAAACTAAAGGTTTAAGGATTCAAATCCTCCAAAACTCAAACAAGTAACCTTAGACCTGAATCGAAGCGTAGATTAGTGAATCGAAGCGCAATTAAACCAGTAATCTGAAACAATATAAATGGTAAAATTCCTTCTAAATAAACCCATCGCTGTAACAATGACCTTCATTGCAATTTTAGTGCTTGGCATTGTTTCTGTAACAAAAATACCGGTGTCGTTGATGCCCAACATTGCGATACCCGAAATAACTGTTCAAATCAGTAATTCAAATAGTTCAGCTCGTGAGTTAGAAAACTCGGTTGTTCGGAACATCAGGCAGCAACTACTGCAAGTATCTCATTTAAAAGATATCCAAAGCGAAACACGAGATGGACTTAGTGTCTTACGTCTCAACTTCAATTATGGAACCGATATCGATTATGCCTTCGTTGAGGTGAATGAAAAGATAGACCGATCGATGAGCAGTTTGCCACGCGAAATGCAGCGACCAAAGGTTATTAAAGCAAGTGCCAGCGATATCCCCGTGTTCTATCTCAATTTAACTTTAAAAAACAAGCAATCTAACGATCAAACTAACAGTAAAACGGCCAACGAACTTTACCCCGTTTCGCAGGAATTTGTTGAGCTGTCGCGATTTTCAGCTAACGTTATTTGTAAGCGATTGGAGCAACTTCCCGAGGTTGCCACGGTGGATATGAGTGGATTAGCTAAAACTGAGATTCTGATTATGCCTAACCTCGACAAATTAGATGCCTTAGGTGTGTCGCTTGAGCAATTGGCTGAGCAAATCAGCAAAAACAACATTCGGCTTGGTAACCTTTCAATTCAGGATGGTCAATATTTGTACAATGTGCGTTTTGCTTCTACGCTTCAGAATAAGCGCGATATTGAGAATGTTTATTTTAAAATAAAAAACCGTCTTTTTCAAATTAAAGACATCGCCACGGTTATTGATCACCCGCAAAAGCAAAAAGGCATGGTGCTTTCCAACGGGTTAAATGCAATCACCTTAGCTGTTATTAAACAAAGCGATGTACAAATGAATGCGCTTAAGAAAAGTTTAAATCAATTGGTGAGTCATTTCGAAGAAGACTATCCCGATATTGATTTTGATATTTCACGTGACCAAACAAAATTGCTTGACTATTCAATGTCGAACCTTGGGCAGGGCTTACTTTGGGGGGCATTGCTTTCATTTTTGGTCATGTTTTTTTTCTTACGCGATTTTAAATCACCCTTTTTGGTCGGAATTATCATTCCTTTATCGTTGGTGGTAACCCTCTTGTTTTTTCACCTTATTGGCTTGTCCATAAATATTATTTCTTTGTCGGGCCTTATACTTGGCGTTGGGATGATGATCGATAATTCCATTATTGTAATCGACAACATTACACAACACTATGAAAGAAATTGTTCGAAAGGTTTGAAGAGTTCGATGGGATTGAACATTGATGCCTCTGTCTCGCCAAACGATAATGCATTCGATATCAACCAGGAAGTATCAAACGTGAGCGAAGCGAAACATCAAACACAAAGAATTCAGTATCTATTTTCCGCCTGCATCACAGGCACCAACGAAGTTATTCGACCCATGCTTAGTTCGGTTCTCACTACCTGTGCTGTATTTATTCCACTCATTTTCTTAAAAGGAATATCGGGCGCACTGTTTTACGATCAGGCCATTGCCATTACCATTGGATTGTTTGCCTCTTTAATTGTTTCAATTACCATTTTACCGGTATACTATCTGTTGCTTTACAAAAAAGGAAAGGGTTTTGGGCAAAGCAAGTTGCTGTCAAAATTGAATGTAATTAATTACGAATTGGCCTATGAAAAAGGATTTCGATTTACCATGCGGCATCAAGGTGTGATTTGGACCATGGTTATTCTGATGCTGCTAGGGGCTTTTGGCATTTATCAGACACTTCCTAAATCGAAATTACCGGCTCTCGAAAAAGATGAAATGTTAATCAAAATTGATTGGAATGAGCAAATACATGTTGAGGAAAACCGACTGCGTACCGAGGCATTTGTTCATCAAGTTTTGAGGTTCACCAAGCAACATACTTGCCTCATTGGCGAACAACAATTTATGCTCGATAAAACAAGTAATTGCAATGCTGCGGAAGCTATAATATACATTAAAGCCAACAATGCATTCATGCTCGATTCAATAAAGTTAATTGCTAAACAGTTTTTTCAAACAAATTCAAAACAAGCCACTTGTCAGTTTGACGATGCCGAAAATATTTTCAACATTATTTTTTCTGAAGACGAACCTCCTTTGGTAGCACATTTTAAAGCAACCGACGATTTTGGACAATTCTATCCCAAATTTCTTGAGCAAGTTCATCAACAGCTATCAACAAAACTGAATCAAACCTTAGCACCAATTGCATGGCAAGAGCATACCATATTAAAGGTGTCAGCCGAAAAATTGCTGCTTTACGATTTATCATTCAATTCGTTATACCATAAAATGAAAAGTCTTTTTAATGAAAATGAGATTTTTTTAATTACCGATAACAATGATTTTGTTCCTGTTATACTTGGAGGAAAGCCCCGTTTGATTAATGATATTATTCAAGAGGCAACCATCAGAAATACAGCCGGAGAGTTTATTCCTGTTCGCGAACTGTTGAACCAAAATACGGGCTACGATTTAAAAACCATTATTGCCGGAAAGGAAGGCGAATTTTACCCAATAGTTCTCGATCCTGGAAGTAAAAAACCGGAA
>JAQIBQ010000291.1 GCA_027859005.1 Prolixibacteraceae bacterium
CCTAAACCAGCTTCTAATAAAACTCGCAAGCTACTCGCCATAGCAAATACGCCGTCGAAGCTTCTTAAGTTTTCACCTAGTAAATAGTTTCGAACTACCGAAAGTTCGTCCTCTCCTACTAATTCAGTTTGAAGTCGTTCTATTTCAAAATAGATCTCTTTTAAAGCCGCTTTGGTTACATCACATCCAACTTCGGTTGAAATGGTCAAATAAGCTGCATTTGGCATACTATAAATACCAGCACCAATACCATAAGTATATCCATTGTCTTCACGTATATTTGCCATTAACCGAGAACCAAAATAACCACCAAGAAGTGTAACTAAAATAGTTAAACCATGAAAATCTGCCTCATCCCTATTAGGCACCAAACGACCTATTCTGATTGCAGACTGCAAAGCATCACTTTTTTCAACAAAATGTACCTTTTGTATATCTCCTTTTATATCAAAATATGAATCAGTTTTTGAAAGCGAAGTCCAATTCGAATTTCCAAAATATTGATTCAGAATATCTTTTAGTTTTGATCCATATTGACCAGCCACTATAATTTTACAACTTTCTGAACCATAGTTTAACCCATGATATTCCTTAAGTTTATCAGAAGAAAGTAAATCATAATCGCTCAACTTATTGGTATTCGAATACGGATGCTTTTCGCCAAATAGCACTTGTGAGAACTTCTTTTGAGTCAAGGTTTTCACCTTATTATTTTCAATGGTAAATTGTTGTTTCTTTTTTCCTATTTGTGCCGCAATTTCATGCTCTGGAAATATTGGATTTTGAATTACATCGGCTGTTACTTCTAAAATTTCATCGATGTATTTATTCAAGGTAAGTATAGTTACACATCCATATTGCTGATCGGCAACTAATTGCAAATAAGCTCCACGAGAATCAAACAATTGAGCAATTTGCTGTGCCGAATAATGCTTACTGCCTTGGTTCATAAAAGCATTCGTTAAACCTGCTATTAAATTTTGAGGTTGATACCAAGCACCTGCATCAAAAATAAAATCAATTTTAACTAATTCCTGACTGCCTGCATTAATACCCCATACCTTAACCCCATTATTTAGTTTCCATTGTTCAGGTAAAATAAAATCCAGTTTTGATATTTCTCTTTGTTGGGGTGCTATATTTCTATTAATCATAGTTACTTTTTGTGATAATAAAGTGTTGAGCAATTCTCACGAACAAAAATTGTATTTGCAACACGTAATAAATCATTTGATGTTACTTGTTGGTAGAGGTCATTTTGAGTATTAATTAAATTCGCATCACCCAACAACTCGAACGAAGCCAATGCCATTGCTTTGTTAAGGTAGCCGATTTCCGAATAGATAAGATTGGCTTCGACTTTATTAATCACCTTTTGTAATTCCTCACTATCAATTTGTACTGTTTTAATTTGCTCCAATTCATTCCAAATTGCTTTCTCAGCATCTTCCATCGTAATGCCTTCGATTAATTTACCTGCAACGGTAAATAATCCGTAATCTACATCACCAGAGATGTATGCGTCTAGTTCACTAAACAATCGTTGTTCAATTACTAACTTACGATACATGCGTGACGATTGCCCACTTGAAAGGATATCTGAAATTAAATCGGTTGTAAAATAATCAGGCCCCATTTTGCTGTCCATATGAAACGAAACATAAATTCCGTCGTAAGGAACGTCTCTCTCCACAGTTAACTCTTGATAAGCTGTTTGTTTGGGTTCTTTTGGTAAATTACGAACTGGAACATCTCTTTTGGGAATACCACCAAACCACTTCTTAGCCAACAGAAATATTTCATCGGCATCAACATTCCCGGCAACAGTTAAAACTGCATTATTAGGAGCATAATGCTTAAAGAAGAATTTTTTTACATCGTTTAATGTTGCATTTTCGATGTGTGAAATTTCTTTTCCAATGGTTGGCCATTTGTAAGGATGCACCTTGTAGGCAAGTTCCTTTATTAATGGATATACATCGCCATAGGGCTGATTCAAATAGCGTTGTTTAAATTCTTCGATAACAACACTACGTTGAACTTCTAAGCTTTTCTCACTAAAATCTAGCTCTAACATTCTGTCAGACTCCAACCAAAATCCAGTTTCTATATTTGCTGCTGGTAGCGTTAAATAATAATTGGTGATATCGTTTGTGGTAAATGCATTGTTTTCACCTCCCACCTTTTGCAAGGGTGTATCGTATTCCGGAATGTGTTTCGATCCTCCAAACATTAAATGTTCAAAAAGATGTGCAAATCCCGTTTTTTCAGGATCTTCATCCCGAGCACCAACATCGTATACAATATTCATTGCCGCCATTGGTGTTGATTTATCGGTATGGACAATTACTCTTAACCCGTTGGCTAATGTACGTTTTTGAAATTCAATCATAATTTAATTTGAAAATCCTGAACTAATTTCAGAACATGAAGTATAATAACAAATGCTAAGCAATGAAGTTTTAATATTCGTGCAAAGAAAAAAAATATACTTGAAGAATTTGGAATTAACTAAAGAAATTAATGTAAAAAAACAACCCCATGCCTATTTTATGTTCAATAAAAATTTTATATATTGAATCGATTATTTAAAATCCCCATTAATCGCCATGAAATTAAAAACCTTTTGTTGTATTACATTCGCCACTCTTACATTTTCTTCTTGCAGTTTTTATAATCGAATGACATCTCCTGAAGTACTTAAAAAAGAAGAACGAATAATTACGATTGGTGCCGTTAGTGATCCCAATTACTTTACCAGCAGGGAGACCAGTTGGTATGCAGTTCAACCGGTGATTGGATATCGATCGGGTTTAGGATCAAATCAGGAAATTGGATTAACTCTTTATGGAATTTGGACCCCTGGATTTGTTGTAGACTATAAACATCAAATTTTTAGATCAGGAAATTTTTATCTTTCAAGTGATGTTGCTGCATTTATAGGCTTGCATAGATCGTTAGGCTTTCAATATGATCTGCTTTTTGGTAATCGTAAGTTGTATGGAGTGATAGGTACAAATTACACCTTAAATAACTACCCTGGAAATTCGGCCTTTATTTTAGGTTTAGGAAAGGAATTTGGTGAAAAACGAAGATTTGGGTTACAATTAAACTATGCTGGTATTTATTCTTTAGGAAAAGAGTACAACAGAACTGCAAATGCCATTACAATTGGACTTAAAGTAGATCTGTATAAAATAAAGAAGAAGTATCAGAATTTAGATTAGTTCTATATTTTTCTAAAAACATTATTTCCATTCAGCCATTTGTCAAATGCTTTATCGTTCATTGCTGTAAGGAAACCTTCTTCAATAGTATTTTCGAAAATCTGCAAATTGGTTTCTCTTCCTTTTCTAATACGTGCCTGGAAGCCTTCGTTCATCATACGTCCAGCCCTTAATGGCATATCGTAAAGTTTAGGGAAAATAGTATCATCATTCGGGTTCTCTAAATCGTCTTTGCAACTTTTCACGTCAGACGACAAGTAGATTCGGCAAGCCATTGGACGTGCCTGATAAGCTCTACAGAATCCACCGCTCGGATGCAATAACGGGCAAGGCTGCTTATGGTTCAATAATTTATTAAGTTTAAGCTTTGATGTATTCTCTTTTTTGTTTTCAGCTCTTTCGATTATCACATTTAAAGGATCTTTTCGGAACTTATTTTGAATAAAATCTGCCAGATAAAACAATTCATAAGGTGAAGCTAAAACCGTTTGATGACAACAAAAAGAACAACCTTTCTTGCAAGCCGTTGGATTACCTTCAAGGCTAGTACGATTAAGAAAAGTATCAATTAATTCGTCGATGTTTTTATACAATTGCTTCTGTGCAGCAAATAAATTCTCTTTGGTAAATCCCAACGAAAGATATACATCGCAAAGCTGGTACCCATCTTTAAAAAATGATTCGTCGAATTGCTGCCAATATTGATCTTGTTCTGTCATTAATCAACGTATAAAAAACAAAAATAGCAATTAATACAAGTAAGCATAAATCCCTTTTACAGTATTATTCTTACAAAATTTTAATCGGAATAATCAAAAATAAATTCTAAATCGCCATAAGGAGCTTCTTCTTCATCGTTTTTGTAAATCGTATAGAAAAATTCCCAATATCCATCCATGGCATCAAAAGTAGTGTTAAAGTCAATATCTACAGGCGCTTCATACACTTCGAAAAATATACTATCGTTGTAATATAAAACAGGTTCAATCACAAAAGTAGAATCGACATAAATTGTATCAATAAAAAATGCAGTATCAATTATAACAATTGAAACAAAATCAACTATTATAGTATCGGAAATATAAATTGAATCGATTCCAAAAATTGTATCGTATAAATTAACGGGGACTGTATCATAACGTGTTTCAGCCAATGCCGAAATCAATAATAATTCACAGCTTCCACCATCTAAATTCAAATGACCTTTAAAATTTAAATCAGACAATTCGGAATCCATAAACACCAACATTGAGTCACTCATCTCATCTTCAAATTCAACGTAATTTGAAGAAAAAACAGAATAAGTACTTTCATCGCAAGAAGAAAGTAGAATGATAAGTATGGATAAAAAAAATAGAATTGACTTCATGCTTATTCGCTTGTACAACTTATTAACTTAAACTCAATTTATTTATTTCCTCACATTTAAAACTTTTTCAATCATTTGATCAAAAGCTTCGTTGAGTTTCTCATCAATTGTAGTGTTTGCCTTACCACTTTTGTACCAAGCTGCAACTTCTTTAACGCCTTCTTCGAAAGGAATTTTACATTCAAATTCGGGTACAACAGCTTTAATTTTCGAATTATCGAAAAGCATACTGTGCATTTTGTCGCCTAAAAGTCCGGCTCCTAATTCGGGTAAATAAGAAGCTATTACTTCGGAAGGAATGTGTACCAATTCTGGTTCAACATCAAATGCACGTCCAACTAACATAAAGATTCGATCCCAACTTATCCATTCGCTGGAAGTAATGTGGAAAGTCTCGTCCATTGCCTTTGCATTGCCCAACAAACCGACCAAGCCTACAGCAAAATCTTTATGGTGAGTAAGTGTCCAAATTGACGAACCATCGCCCAAAACAACAACTGGTTTTCCTTTCAACATCCGATCAATCACTGTATATCCTTCGTCGAAAGGCAATAATGTTTTATCGTATGTATGAGAAGGACGAACCACGGTATATTTCATTCCATAGTTGCTGGCATTTTCTTTCAGAAACTTTTCACAATCAATTTTATTGCGAGAGTATTCCCAGTATGGATTATCTAAAGGTGTTTCTTCAGTTACCGGCATTGAAAGCGGCGGGGTTTGATAAGCCGATGCAGAACTAATGAGAATAAATTGCTTGGCTTTTCCTTTAAACAGTTTCAAGTTGTTTTCAAGATGTTCTGGAACAAATGAAATCCAATCGACAACAGCATCGAATTCTAAACCGTCGAGTAATGATGCCGTTTGTTCAAAATTACGTACATCGGTGGTAATTTGATTTACACCAGCTTGTATTGGACGAATACTTGAAGAAGAACCACGGTTTAAGTGGTACAATTCTATATTTTTTTGGATTGCCAAATTAGTACAAGCAGAACTTATAATGCCAGTACCACCTATAAATAATATTTTCATTGGTGTTGGGTGTTAATAGTTAGATGTAGATCGTACCTTACTTTCTGTCGGAAAAGTACTTCATAAATTGTGCGCGTTCATATACCGCTGGTGAATCAATATTTTCATAACTCAAACGGCCGCGAAATGTATCAATATTTTCGAAATTCCATTTCTCCATAAATGTTTCCATGGTTTTTATAGCATCGGCAACAACACCAAAACCATTCAAATATAAGGTTGAACATAGTTGAACAACTTGAGCTCCCGCTAATAATTGTTTTATTACTGCTTCACCATCGTGTATCCCAGTTGATGCAGCAACTTGAACAATTGGCAATTTGCCTTTTACAACACCTGTCCAGCGAAGTCCACGGTATAAATCGGCAGGTGAACTCATTACTTCCGATGATGTAAACTCAAGTGTATCTAAATTAAAATCAGGAGTATAAAATTTATTGAATAAAACCACCGATGCAGCACCATTGGCATACAATTGATCAACAATACGAATCAAGTTTGAAAAGAAAGGTCCAATCTTAACTGCAATTGGAATTTTAACTTTCTTTTTCACCATTCGTATAATATCGATGTATTGTTTATCGTACGATTCGGATGAGATGTTTTTATCAGTAGGCATTTCGTAAATATTCAACTCTAATCCATCGGCACCTGCAGCTTCTATATCTTTCGCAAAATCGGTCCAATCAGCAGCTGAAGAACAATTGATACTAGCTATAACTGGAATGCCTACAGCCGCTTTTGCATCTTTTATCAATTCCAAGTA
>JAQIBQ010000303.1 GCA_027859005.1 Prolixibacteraceae bacterium
GCTTATTAGTGCTAACTAACTAATTATTGTATTCCTACAAAATTTTATCTTAATACCACCATTTTTTTTGTGGTGCTTGTATTTCCTACTTGTAAGGAGTAAAAGTAAACTCCATTTTCTAAGATCGACGTTTCAAATTCAACAGCATACGTACCCGATTCTTGTTTTTGATTGATTAGTTGTGAAATTGTTTTGCCTTGTATGTTATAGATAGTCAATCTTACTAACGATTGGTTTTTAATTGAATATTTAATAGTTGTGCTACCCTTTACTGGATTCGGAAAGTTTTGTTCAAGCTGAATCCCTTTGCTATTGTAATCTCCTATACCAACTCCTATTGTAGGGTCGCATTCGTTGTTAAGAATAGAATAAGGACGAACAGAGGTGTTTTTAATGCTGAATTCATTGTCGACTGCAACTTCTAAACCCCAATCGTAAAGTCCATCAAATGTTCCATCGTCAGACATATCCCAACGGTAATTGCAATTTCCAAACCACGACCAAGCTATAAAGCCAGTTTCTGTTTTTTGGCATTCTTCCATTATTGTTTTGTATTCAATGGTGCTATTACTTGTTAATGCGTAATCATCACAATTGCCATGCATTTGTGAAAATTCGCCCACAATTAAAGGTAAATCCATATTGGCCGATTGAGTGAGCTCTTGTATAATGTCGTTTTCTGTAAACCCATACATTTTAGGCCACCACATGTGAACAGCGAAAATAAGGTTGTGGTCGGGGTCAAATTCAATTAACCCTGGTCCTTGCGATTGCATTATATTTATGTTTTTACCCCAATCGGTTCCGTCAATAATTAGTGGTACATGAATGCCTGCTTCCCTTATTTGCGAAATGGCATCTTCGTAGGTCGACGTGAATTTACTGTTTGATACACTACCGTTTCCGGGTTCGTTTGCAATGTTTAATAATAGATATTTTTCGTGTTTGAGCAGTACATTTGTCACATCGGAACGGGTCCAGTAATCTACACAATCAGGTACTTTATTAATGTCGCCAGTTGCATCGTGTACTTCAACCATTGGGATCATATTTTGTGCTCTGCAATTAGAGATAGCTGCATCTAATAGGGTAGAAGAGCCTTTGGTTTCCCAAACTATTCGAACTACATTCGCTCCTGTTTTTTCAATTTCTTCCATTCGAGGAATACCATTTTTCTCGAACCAAATATTGGGGTTGCTTACACCACGTAGTATAACTTTTTCGCCACATTGGTCGTAAAGGAAACGTCCTTCAACTTTAAAGCCTGAATACTCTTGACTAAAACCATATAAAGCAACTAAGAATGTAAATACTAAAACCAGAATATTTTTTATCATATATAGATATTTCACCATTTGAGTAGGCAAAACTATTGGTTTTGAAAGTGAAAGTAGAGGGTGAAACCTTTCTTGTTGGGGGCGAATTGTATTCTAAGTAGAAGAATTATTTAAACTGAATTGAATCGGTTGATTTATTTGTTTTTTTTTGCAACTAAATTGATAAGTGAAGCTTTTCCTTTATGAAATTCGCCTTCATTTAGATTCTCTTCAGTTTTTGAAATCATTACAATTGATAAATCTTTAAAATCAACTTCTAGTTCTTTTGGACTAAATAGCATTGTTTCTTCCTTAGGACCACCAGATTGATAGTTGATTTGCTCTTTGGAAAATCCTTGAAGAATGATGGTTCCTTTTGGATTAAGCCATTTTTGAACCAATTTGTGGTTTGTAATTCTTTTTTGTGGAATAGTATGTACAAAGGTCAATGCTATGCAATCGAATGCTTTGTTTTGAAGGTCAAATTGTTCGAAATCAGCTATCAAGTAATTTATTGATACGCCTATTTCAACGGCAAGTTTGTCAGCCTTTTTTTTTCCTTCAGTACTAATATCAAAAGCAGTTACTTCCCAGCCAAGTTTAGCGGCGTATACTGCATTTCGTCCTTCGCCTTCGGCAGGAAGTAGTATTTTCCCAGGGCTAAGTTTTTGTATTTCTTGTTTGAAAAAATTGTTTGGTTCTAGACCATAGACATAATTTGTTTTTGAATAACGAGCGTTCCAAAGTTCTTTCATAGTTAATAATTAAAAATCGCGTTGTAGGTATTTACATTACCTTTTTGATCTTCAACAATTAATTGTAGTTTATGTTTTCTTCCTTTTTTAATATGTTCGTCAAAAGAATATACCAAGAGATCACGTTTTGCATCGTATTCAAATAGAACCCATTTATTATCAATAGTTCCCGTGTATTTTTTTATTCCTGAAAGATCATCTACGATTTTAAAACGGACACTATTTTTTTCTGAAAGTGTTTGTTTGTTTTTAATACTTAAGGATCGAATAGTAGGAGCAAGAGTGTCGGCTACAACACAGATGTCTCCAAATGTTCGGGTATATGCCGTTACCCAGCCTTTATTATAATTTCCTCCAATACTCGAATATTTTCCATTTTTAATGTTTAAGAGTGCCAATAGTGCTTTTTTCTCAAGCTCTTTTGGAAGCCCTGTTGTTTTAATACTAATGCTGATTTTCTTTTGTATAGGAATGAAATTGTTGTGAACTCGATATAACGAAGAATATGCTCCAGTAGGAATTCTTCCTTTTTTGAATTCGAAATTTAAATCGGAATACAAAGCACCTTTCGGTATTTCAATTTTAATATTTTCTTTTTCAAATGAATTATCAGTATTGTAGTTGAATTTTGCAGTTGACTCAATTTTTGGGTGGTTTACTGCTTTTGTTGAAATTGCGTAAAAACTAATTTCACTTGCATTCATGTATGCATCGTACAAAATAATTTGAATCTTATGCCTTTTCCCATCGTTAAAGCTAAAAATTCCATTATTGGAGGTTTGACGATAAATATCTAATTTATTTCCCGGGTCGATAAAAGTTTTATGAATTTTTGATCTGCTCTTTTTGTATTCTTCATAATCAATATGGCTGTTTAAATAGCGCATTTTGTTGTAATTCAATTCATTCAATTCGAAGGAATTGATTAATTGATTATCTACCCAATATTCCATTTGGTAGATACCACATTTACTCCAGTTGCCATCGAGGTAATCAATAGCATCGATTCCAAAACCAATATCTCCAAAGAAATTCAACGACTGCATTCCTTTTAGATGGTATGTATTGTTATAATAAACTAATTTGAATACCTGTTTATCGATTTTGTTTTGTACATGACTATCGCTGCTTAGTGGATAAACGTATAAGTTTTCAACAACAGGTTTTGTTGTATCTTTAATTTTAAAATCGAAGAAAAGCGGGTTTGATGGGTGTTGATTTTTTGTTACTCTGATCTCAAAATGTAAGTGGGGTCCTGCAGAGCTTCCACTGTTTCCCGATTTTGCAATTTCTTGACCTTTTGATACTGAAAATTGGTTTTTTTCAGGAAATAAATTTACGACGAAGCTTTTTTGTTTGTATTGTTGTTTTTTAACCCAATCAGCAAGTTCTGGCGAGAACTTATCGAGGTGCGCATATACTGAAGTATGACCCGATGGGTGGTTGACATAGAGTGCATTGCCATATCCGCCTGAAGCTACAGCAACTCTTGAAATGTAGCCATCTTCAATGCTAAATACTGGTAAGCCAATTTCCCCTTTTGTCTTTAAATCAATCCCTGCATGAAAATGGTTACTTCGTAGCTCACCAAAATTTCCATTTAAAATTAAAGGTATATTTAAAGGTGCTGTAAAATTAGGTTCTTGACTCAGTATTGTAAGGTTAATTAAAAGAAATCCAACTGTATAAAAAAATCCCCTCATTATTTTGCTTAATTTACCAACGTGCGAAAATACTATTTATTACAGCATTAACAAGCATCAAAATGGTGTGTTGGTTTTCTCAGTTTGTTAAAAATGTTATTTTTGTTGCATAATTCATCTAATTAAGAAAATGAAAGATCAACTCCTGATAAATGAACTTAAACAGAATGTCAGGCGTTTAATCGATAGCCTTGAACAAACGAAAGACGAATTGGAAACAGTAAAGGACGAATACAAAGGCCTTGAACTTCAGTTTGATACTTTTAAAATGGAATATAAGGCACTTAAAAAACGTTATGAAAATTTGAAAGTTGCTAAGGCTTTTGTCGAAGGCGATACTGATAATCAGGCGGCAAAACATAAAATCAACAGAATTGTAAAGGAAGTTGATAAATGTATAGCACTTTTAAATCAATAAAATGGTCATAATGGACGATGAATTATCAATAAATATTACAATAGCAGAAAGGCGATATCCGATGAGGATAAAGCGAAGTGAAGAAGAAAAGATACGTAAAGCCGCAAAAATTATTAACGAGCGGATTTTACAATATCAAGAAAGGTATATAGGAAAAGACAACCAAGATTTTTTGGCAATGTCGGGCATCCAATTTGTAGTTCAAGTACTTGATTTAATGAAAGAAAATGATGTTGAACCATTTTTGAACGAAGTAAGTCAAATTAACGATGAGCTAACTAATTACCTTTCCAAAACATAGCGTTCTAATAATTTACAAATATCGCCGCATCCTAATGTGCTTCAACCCTCGTGTTGGGTTTCTATTGCATGTTTGAATGCGGAATTTTTTTATATCTAAAATAATTAATCAATGGATTGGACATATATATTGATCGTTGCTGCCTTCGTCCTTGGATTCCCTATATCGTACGTGATATGGGATAGGGCGTTGAAAAGCAAGAGGGTTAAACAGCTTAGAGAAGCAAAAGCCGAAGCTGAAGTGATCAAAAAAGACAAAATTCTTCAAGCAAAAGAAAAGTTTTTACAACTTAAGTCAGATCACGAAAGATACATTAACGAAAAGAATAACAAAATTTCAATT
>JAQIBQ010000319.1 GCA_027859005.1 Prolixibacteraceae bacterium
GAATGTCATTCAATTTGCACCGTATTTATTAATCCTAAAAGAATGAGATCCTACTACAATGATTTGCCAATGATTGTGATAACAGGTAATTGTGATTCAGAAATATCAATCCAGTCGAGTGCTTGTATTTATACTGGTAATCCAAAAGAAGTTTGTCCTCTTGGATTAACTCCAAGCACTTCAACAACAGTAATGACAGTAATTGGCGATGCATTGGTTGTATCGATGATGAAAAAAATTGGTTTTTCTAATGCTGATTATGCTAAACGTCATCATGGTGGTTATTTAGGACATAAATCAAGAGAGCAAGCTTCAAAATAGCTTTATGATATTATTAATTATAGGTAATGCTGTAGTTTGAATTGTAATCATATCTTTTATTCCATTCATCTTTACTTCAAAATCAAAAGATTACAAAAATGAAAATTCAAAAAGAAAATACGGTAGCTGTAGTCGTCGATATCCAAAAGCGCTTGCTTCCTGTTATGGATCAAAGTGATGAGCTATTAACAAATTGTAACGTATTAATTAAAGGATTGCAAGAGCTATCGGTGCCGATTATAGCTACACAGCAATATACTAGAGGATTGGGTGAAACTGTTTCTGAAATCTCTTCTTCAATAAATAATTTTCTGCCTATCGAGAAAACTTCATTTAGTTGTTACGATGAACCTGCTTTTGTTGAGGCTTTAGAAGAAGAGGATGCTAAAAATGTTTTGATCTGTGGTATCGAATCCCACGTTTGTGTTTTACAAACTGCAATTGATTTAAAAGAAGCGGGTTACCAACCCATTGTTGTTTTCGATTGTGTTTCATCACGAACTAATTTCAACAAACAAATGGCTTTGGAGCGTTTTCGTTTTGAGGGAATAATGGTTACAAGCTATGAATCGATATTGTTCGAATTAACAAAAGGTGCAAAAGCTCCTGAATTCAAAACAATATCTAAATTGGTTAAATAAAATTCTTAGAGAAAATAAGATAGCTATTAAAGTTGCTGATTAAAATGGAGTTTATATTTCTTTTTACAGGTTTTATTGTATTCGGTGAATCGCTTGCACTTTATATTGGATTATTTCTTGTTAAAAAAGGAACTAGTTTATGGATCCATAAACTGAACATGAGACGTTTGTTTTTTGATGCAATTGCAGGATTACTTATTTCTACAAATTACTTTCTTATTTCCAGTAATTGGTATTTTATTCTTGCTGCAGTTATTATTTCAGTTTCAATAATTACACATTTTAAAAGAACGATGGAGTATTTGTTAAAAAAGGAAAACCCTTTTTGTGCAAACAAAGCTCTATTTGTAATGAATAATATAAAAATGGTGCTTCTTTTTGGACTGCTTTTTATAGTTTTACCTTTATGATTAACCGAAAGACTCAAATCTAGAACTGCATGATAATTGAAACATGGTCTTATCCCCGAGCTGCATTAATTGGAAATCCTTCTGATGGTTATTTTGGAAAAACAATTGCCTTTGTTTTTAGTAATTTTTCAGCTCAAGTACAATTGTACGAATCACCAAAGCTTGAAATTAAGGCTGGTAAATTAGATAAGCCGGTGTATGATTCTATGGACGATTTGGTAGAAGGAATTCAATTGAATGGTTATTACGGTGGCGTAAGACTGATTAAAGCAACGATAAAGACTTTTTATAAGTATTGTAATAGGAACAAAGAAAGGTTAGAAGATAAGAATTTTACTATTTGCTATAACTCGAATATTCCATTGCGACTTGGACTAGCTGGTTCCAGTGCCATTATTACTGCTGCTCTTAAAGCATTAATGCAGTTTTTTGAGGTTGAAATTTCAAAGCCAATATTGGCCAACCTGATCCTTTCTGTTGAAAAAGATCAATTAGGCATTTCTGCTGGTTTGCAGGATAGAGTTGCACAAGCCTATGAAAATCCTGTTTTTATGGATTTTGATAAAGCATACATGGATAAGAATAATTATGGCGATTACCATCCTTTAGATACATCAAAATTGCCTCCTTTATATATTGCATTCCGTGTTGATCAATCTCAAGGTTCAGAAGTAACTCACAATAATTTAAGAGCACGTTTCGATATTGGAGAAAAAGTAGTTCATAATACAATGAAAGAGTGGGCACAATTAGCTGAACAATTTAAGACTGCACTTAACAATTCGAATCATGAAGTTCTTCATGAATTAATAAACAAAAATTATAACCTTCGAGAGCAATTAATTGAAATTTCTGATGCCAACAGAGAAATGGTAAAGGTTGCTCGTAGTACAGGAGCTAGTGCAAAATTCACTGGTTCTGGTGGCGCAATTATTGGGATTTATAAAGACGAAAATCAATTCAAGCAATTAGTAAAAGCATTTGAAAGTACTGAAATAGAAGTAATAAAACCCAAGATTGTTTACTCTTGATTTGATATAAATATGAAAATACGTAAAGCGATAATACCCGCAGCTGGTTTTGGTACACGATTTTTACCCGTAACAAAGTCACAACCCAAAGAGATGATTCCAATTGTTGATACACCTGTAATTCAATATGTTGTTGAAGAAGCCGTAAAGTCAGGCATTACCGATATTCTACTTATAATTGGGAGAGGTAAACGAGCTATTGAAGAATATTTTGATCGTAGCTGGGAGTTAGAACGAATATTGGAAGAAAAAGGTAAAACTGATTTGCTCAAACAAATTCAGGATATTACCAGTATGGCAAACATCCATTTTGTATGGCAAAAAGAGATGAATGGACTTGGTCATGCAGTGATGCATGCAAAAACTTTTGTTGGTGATGAGCCTTTTGTTGTTCTTTTGGGCGATACTTTAATTGAGAGTAAAACCGATGTGCCGGTTACGAAACAATTAATTGATGTATATAACAAATACGGAAGTGCAGTAGTTGGTTTGGAGGAGGTAGCTCCCGAATTGACTTCTCGGTATGGTGTGATTGATGGTACTGAAATCGAAGAGAATATTTTTAAAGCAAACGATTTTATTGAGAAACCCGATGTTGGTATGGCTCCTTCAAACTTAGTTATTGCAAGTAGGTATATCTTTGAACCAAATATTTTTAAAATTCTAGAAAATACAAAACCTGGAAAAAATAACGAGATTCAGTTGACCGATGCTATGCAGTCTCTTCTAGAAACAAAAAATATGTATGGCTTAAAATTCGATGGAATAAGACACGATGTTGGCAACAAGCTCGATTTTATTAAA
>JAQIBQ010000336.1 GCA_027859005.1 Prolixibacteraceae bacterium
CCTTTAGTAATTTGAGCAGCCATAATTTTTGCAACTTCAGAACTAAAGCCAATTTCAACACCTGCTTGTATTGCAGCACGAATAAAACGCAAAGCAAAAGCAATACCACAGCCGGCAAGTGCAGTAGCTGCTGGCATCTGCTCTTCGGGTATAAATAATACTTGCCCCAATTGGCTAAATATTGTTTGAATGGCATCTTTTTGCTCAACAGTATTATTGTGTTCTGAAATACACGACATTGACTCCTGTATAGCAACTCCTGTATTGGGCATTACACGAAATAAAGGAGGTTTACATTCTAACAAATCATAAATATGGGTCGACATAATTCCAGTAACACACGAAACGATAACAGGATGTTTTTCACAAACAACATCTTTTATCTCTTTTAGCAGTTCTTCAATTTGCCATGGCTTAACCACCAACATTACCAAACTTGATTGTTTAATGGCTTCAGTATTATTGTCGATCGCGTTGTATCCATCGGCAATAAGTACTTTGAGCCGTGTTGGATTCTTCTCGGTTAAAACGAGGTTTTCCTTTTCAACTAAATTTGAGCTAATTAATCCTTTTGCGATAGAGAAGCCAAGGTTTCCAGCACCAATTATTGCAATATGTTTTAGTTTCATAGTTCTTATATTAAAGCCATTTCATTTAAAACTTCTTCAAATTTTTTAATGAAAAATTGAGCATTTTCTATTTTTAAATTCAAAGGAGGCAATAAACGAATAATATGTTTCCCAGATACTCCTGTAAATATTTTTTTATCAAATAGCAGTTTTTTTCTAATTTCTGCAATTTCAATATCAAATTCGATACCTATCATCAGTCCATTTCCTCGAACTTCTTTGACAGGTTCAAATTTAGCAATTTCTTGCATAAGATAGTTTCCCACTAAGGCTGCATTTGCAATAGCTTTTTGAGATTTTAAAACATCAAGCACTGCAATACCTGCCGCACACGCTAAATGATTTCCTCCGAAGGTTGTTCCCAACATCCCAAACCAAGGTTCAAAATTAGGGCTAATCAATACACCTCCAATTGGAAATCCATTTCCCATTCCTTTTGCGGTTGTTACAATATCGGGCTGAATATTAGCAAACTGAAAGGCAAAAAACTTACCACTCCTACCGTATCCCGATTGAATCTCATCTAATATAAGCACGACCCCATTTTCATTGCAAAGCTTTTGCAATTTTTCCAAAAATTCTACTTCGGGGACATAAATACCGCCAATACCCTGAATTCCTTCAATCATTACTGCAGCAACATCGCCTTTCAATAGTTCTTTTTCTACAGCATCGATGTTATTCATTTCAAGAATGATTGCATCGGCTTTTTGATTGATGGGTGCAATAATTTTTGGATTATCAGTTACCGCAACTGCTGCTGATGTTCTTCCGTGAAAGCCCTTATTAAAGCTTATTGTTTTAGATTTACCGGTTTTGAACGATGCCAATTTCAAAGCATTCTCGTTAGCCTCTGCACCACTATTACAAAGGAAAAGGCTATAATCAGTTAAGCCCGACATTTCTCCTAATTTACGCGCCAGGTTTTTTTGAAGCTCATTTTTAACAGAATTAGAATAAAAACCAATTTTTTCTAATTGCGATGATATTGTTGCAACATAGTGCGGATGCGAATGTCCGATTGAAATTACAGCATGGCCGCCATATAAATCGAGATACTTCTGTCCTTCTTTGTCAAAAATAAAAGATCCTTCGCCTTTGACAGGCTCTATATCGAATAATGGGTAAACGTTGAATAAGTCCATGTTATTAAAAAATTACCTCTAAATCCCCTAAAGGGGACTTAAAGACGTTAATTTTATTTATATTCCCTCAAGCTCCCCCTTTAGGGGGCTGGGGGGTTTAAAAACCTGAAGGCTTTAAATACAATCCTGTTTTTTCAGGTAATCCAAACATCAAGTTCATGTTGTGAATTGCCTGCCCAGAAGCACCTTTGATTAAATTGTCGGATATACTAATCACAACCAACTTATCGCCATGCTTTTCTAAATACAACAAGCATTTGTTGGTATTCACCACTTGCTTCAAATCGGGATTCTCATTTGTCACATGAACAAACGGGTGCACTTCATAATACTTCTTGTAAAGCTTAGTAGCTTCATCAACAGTACCATTGTATTTAGTATAGGCTGTCGCATAAATTCCACGTGTATGATTTCCTCTAATTGGAATAAAGTTCATAGCAGGAGAATAGGATTCTTGCAATTGATTCAAACTTTGGTTGATTTCACCTAAATGCTGATGAGCAAAAACTTTATAGGCTGAAACATTCCCATTTCTCCAACTAAAATGTGAAGTGCGTGTTGGTTGCTGACCAGCTCCAGTTGAACCAGTTATAGCATTCACATGAATTTCGTCTTGTATTAATCCAGCTGCTGCTAATGGCAGAACAGCCAATTGAATCCCTGTGGCAAAACAACCAGGATTAGCAATATATTTGGCAGTTTTGATGTCTTCTATGTTCAATTCAGGCAAGCCATATACAAATGAATTTCCATCACGTTTCAAACGAAAATCGTGACTTAAGTCAATCACTTTTAAGTTTTCAGGTAAATTATTATTGGCCATAAAGTCAACCGATTTCCCATGGCCCATGCATAAAAAGATTACGTCTAACCCTTCGAAATTCAATTCAGCACTAAATACCAAATTGGTATCACCTAAAAGGTCTTTATGTACATCGGATACCTTATTTCCAGCATTGCTAGTACTGTGTATATATGTTATTTCGGCATTTGGATGATTAAGCATTATTCGCATTAATTCACCTGCAGTATAACCTGCACCACCTATTACACCAACCTTAATCATTGTATTTTTCTTCAAAATCGTTATTTACTGAATTGTAAATTTTAAGTGATGTTCCTAAAATTTTAGTAAACCCTTTAACATCTTCGGCAGTCCATGCTTTACTTACTTCGCCATACTCGCCGAATTCAGCCTTCATTAAATCTTTATCGCTGTCAACTCCAACTAATTGAAAGCTATAAGGACGCAATTTGATCATTACGCTTCCACTTACATTTTGCTGAGAGCTTTCAAGGAATTTCTCAATATCGCGCATAACTGGTTCAAGGTATAACGACTCGTGTAAAAACATTCCGTACCAATTACCCAACTGGTCTTTCCAATACTGTTGCCATTTGGTTAAGGTATGCTTTTCAAGCATTTGGTGTGCTTTAATAATGACCATTGGCGCAGCAGCTTCAAAGCCTACACGTCCTTTAATTCCAATAATAGTATCGCCAACATGCATGTCGCGGCCTATGCCCCATTTTGAAGCAATAGCTTCTAAAGCCCTAATTGCATCTACTTTATTCTCGTATTTTTGACCTTCAACCCCCACCAACTCACCAGCATCAAATTCTATTTTAATATCTTTCTCGCCTTGTTCAACAATTTGACTGGGATAAGCCTCTTCGGGAAGAGTTTGTTCAGACTTAAGTGTTTCTTTTCCACCAATAC
>JAQIBQ010000380.1 GCA_027859005.1 Prolixibacteraceae bacterium
GTTATTAATTGTAATCCAGTCGTTCTCATCGGTAACATTTTTTTCACCAAATGAACTACCGTAAAAGAAACTATCGTCGTTAGCTGCTGCACCTCCAACTCTTAAACGAGCATATAAATCATAAATGCCCGCTTCGGCAAATTCAATTGTATAGGTAACAACTCTGTCCGCACTTGCTGGAGAGTCGCCAGCACCATCGCTATTACAAGTAATATAGGTAATGTCTCCAATGTTCGAACTTGTAAAGTCGGTACCTAAAGTACCATCTTCAGCTTCTATAAGTATTGGTTCATTTTGAGCACTTGCGAAGTTGAAAATACTCAAAAATAAGACCAACGTAAAAATCAAAAATACCTTCATCGTTTCTATCAATTAATTTTTTTGCAATTCTTTAAAAGAACTCATTAATTTCTAATACAAAGAAAACCAATCGGGAAAAAAACGAGGGTATACAATTCAGTATTATTGGGGTTATTTATTTTGGATTGCAGATAAAAGGGAACATCAATGCTTGAATTGATGGCGTAATATGCATTTTTCATCGTCGCATATTCTACATTTATAATCAAGTCGTTTAATTGATTTTCCTACTCCCAAAATACCACTAACTGATTTAACAGGAATCATTAAAGAAGATTCAGTTAAACTTATACCAGCATTGTAATTTCCCAATAATGAAAACAATTTATGCTGATCGCTAACTGGCCAATTACAATATCCGGGGCTATATCGATTGGAAATTCCCATTTCATATTCCTTAACTTTTATTTCTAAATAATTGTGTAGAATATCGGTAACACTTTCGGCCAACTCCGATCCAATTAAATCGAGAATATACCCTTCTAGTGAATTCCCTTTGCCCATTTCATCTTTTGAATAATGCTCAACATTCTGCCCAATGGTACAAGCAAAAAGCACAACAAATTCGCTCTTTTTTAATAGCGTAGTTATTGTTTTCCCTGTATCAAAAAGCATTTCATTCAAACTTGTTTCTTTGGTTGTAGTATTGAATTTTGGATTCTCAATAAACAAGTAATTTGCTTTGGGACTAGCAAGTTGAATACATTCTTTGGTAAGTTGTTCAATTAAATTAAGTAGGTAGTCATCTGCATCGGTCAACTTCATTCCCAAGCTTTTTAAAACATTTTCCCGATTACAAGTTAAAAGACTTGCATCGGGAAAAAGCTCAGTTGGTTCAAAATTGAACAAATAATTCATTGTAATGTGGCAGTTTTAAGCAACTAATGAATTTAATAGTGTCACTGCTCCTTGTGGATCAGACGAATAACCAGTAGCCCCAATTTCTTTACTAAAATCATCGGTTACAGGTGCGCCACCAACTATCAGTTTAATATCGGGGAATTCGGCTTTTATTTCTGCTGCAATTTTTTGCATACTTTGCATTGTGGTTGTCAATAAAGCCGATAAACCAACAATCGCAGTAGGATTATCTTGGATGCATTTTTTAAATTTAGCAGCACTAACATCAACGCCTAAATCAATCACTTCCCAACCAGCTCCTTCAACAATCATTGCAACCAAATTTTTTCCAATATCGTGCAAATCTCCAGCAACAGTTCCTATAATAAAGGTTCCTTTACGCTTTACTTCACCCGATTTAAAGAAAGGAACGAGGTGTGCCATTGCTGCATTCATCGCCTTAGCGGCAATAAGCATTTGTGGAACAAAAATTTTCTTTTGAGTAAACTTATCTCCTACTTTGTCCATCGCCAAAATTAAGGCTTCATTCAATATATCAGTTGGTTTAATTCCCATTTCAACAGCTAGTTTTGCCAACTCATCGGCACCATCTTGTCCTTTCATTGCAGGAGGAAATGGAGCAGCCTTATTCACTTTCCCAAACTCAACACACTCAGCAAGTTTCGTTAATAATTCTTCGGTATTCATAATTATAATTAGTTAGTTCATTTTCTTCACTACTTCAGCCATTTGCTTTATATGATCGGGTGTTGTGCCACAACAACCACCAATAATATTAGCACCAGCTGAAGTTAATTCATTTACAAAACCAGCCATTTGCTCAGGTGTTTCTAAAAAAAGAGTTTCGCCATTTTTATACACAGGCGCTCCTGCATTTGCGTGAATTAATAAAGGAATAGTAGCATTTGTTTTACGAATTTCAGCTGCAATACCAATCATATTTTCCATTCCATTACCACAGTTGGCTCCTAAAATTGCAGCTCCGGCATCAACCATTTGTTCAACCATCTCGGCAGGTGAAACGCCCATCATGGTATGAAAATCGCCATCAGGTCCTTTATCAAAAGTCATGGTACAAATTACTTCACAATTGGTATTTTCTTTCGAAGCGCTTACTGCTGCTTTTGCTTCTTCAAGGTCGGTCATTGTTTCAATTACAATTGCATCTACACCACCAGCAGCCAAACCCAAAGCTTGTTCTTTAAACGCTTCGTAAAGTTGTTCGTAGCTAACATCGCCCATTACCAACATTTTGCCAGTAGGACCGATAGATCCTAAAACATGTTTATTTGGCCCTGCAGCTTTTCTTGAAATTTCGGCAGCTGCTTTGTTCAACTCAAAAACTTGATCTTGAAGCCCAAAATTTGAAAGTTTAAAAGATGTTCCACCAAAACTATTGGTTTCAATCATATCTGAACCGGCATCAATATAGCTTTGAGCAATTTTCAAAACTTTATCGGGATACTTAAGATTCCACGATTCTGGACATTCACCTGGCTGTAATCCCATTTGCTGAAGAAAAGTTCCCCATGCTCCATCTGAGATTAAAATTGCACCCGCTTTAATCTTCTCTGCTATCGTATTCATTGCTATATTCTTTAAATAATAGATTCTAAAAATAATAAATTATGAAGTGGAACTATAACTTCAAACTGAATTATTAGTCTATTATATATCATTCAAAACCATTGTTTTTATATTCCATTTCTAATATGCAGCAAATCATCGAGAAATCAATGAATATTTAATTTTGACCTACCATTATAGTGAATTCTTTTCCTTTAAAAATTTCGCTGCTTCTTTGAAGTTTATAATTTAGATGACTGAAAATTCTACATTCAAATTAATTAATCAACTATGACTGATCAACAATGGAATGACTTAGTTGCCTTAACAAAAGGCGAGTACAATGGAAAAATACAAACAGGCTTTATTATTGACAGTCCCTGGCTTCCAAATTGGTATGAAATTTCTATTCTCGATTATTTCTCAAACGACGATTTATGGTTAAAAGCCAATTTAAAAGCCATTGAAACTTTCCCTGATATCCTATTCCTTCCTGGATTTTGGAGTGAATATGGAATGTGTACCGAGCCATCAGCTTTTGGTGCTAAATGTGTTTTTTGGCCCGATGAATTTCCCTTTGCTGAAAAAGTTATTCATTCCGATGAAGATATTGATAAACTTGAAGTTCCGAATCCAGAGACAGATGGACTGCTACCATTCATGCTAAATAGAATGAAATTGGCACAACCTGCCATTGAAGCTGCTGGACATAAAATTCGGTTTTCGGTTTCGAGAGGCCCTTTAAATATTGCTTCATTTTTAATGGGAACAACCGAATTAATGACCACAATGATGATGGATCCTGACAGGGTACATAAACTATTACGCGTAATTACCGACTTCCTCAAGCAATGGCATAAAATGCAAAAAGAGACCATACCAACAATTGATGGTATTTTAATGCTGGATGACATTGTTGGTTTTGTAGGTGAAGATGAATTTGTTGAATTTGGACTGCCCTACCTTAAAGAGTTATACGATACAGATGATAGTGTAAAGTTTTTCCACAACGATGCAGATTGTTCCATGTCGGTAAAATACTACCCTGAAATTGGAATTAATCTTTACAACCCAGGTCTAGACATGAGCATCTCGGAATTACAGGAAGCCACTGAAAATAAAACGGTTATTTTAGGAAGCTTACCTCCTAGAGATGTATTGGCTGCTTGTACCCCCGAAGAAGTTTATGCACAAACAAAAGAGATGTTATCTGGTGTTAAAAATCCGTCTAAATTATTAGCTTCTTGTGGTGGCGGAATGCCTCCAAAAGTATCTACTGAAAATTTAAACGCTTTTATTAAGGCGGTTAATGGAGAAGATTTATAACCAGCATATTTAAACAATAAAGGAACCGTTCTTTTCAAATGAACGGTTCTATATAAAATTAATTCTAATCATGTATACTAACACTTGTAATGACTGGAAATAAGCCATTGAATAAGCGACTCAGGTAAAATACGCCTAGCTATACATGCTAATTTTTGAAAATTTGATGAGATTATATAACGTTGCTTTGGTTTTTTCATTTCAACAATTTGACCTACCTTCTGGGCTAATATTTTGGGATCCATTCCATTGTTTTCATCATTTTCAATAATTTTCAACGAATTATGAAATCGTTCTGCATAAACACTATCTTCTTTAATACTTTTAACTCTACTCGCAGTATTTTTAGTACGAAAGTCACCTGGATTAACAACAACCACATTAACATTATAAGGTTTCAATTCGGTGCGTAATGCTTGGCTTATTCCTTCAATGGCAAATTTTGTGGCTGAATAAATCCCTTGAAATGGTAAGCCTGTTAATCCTCCAATTGAACTAATGTTGATTAAAGTAGCCTGTTTCGATTTACGTAAATAAGGCAATGAAAGCTGAATTATTTGCATAAAACCAAAAATATTAGTTTCAAAATGCTTTCGATATACTTCTTCTGCAATATCTTCAATAGGACCACCAGAATGCATGCCTGCATTGTTAATCACAACATCTAAAACAGTTTCATTTTCAATTACAGATTGGATGGCTTTTTGTATTGAATCAGAATCAGTTAAATCCATTTCTAAAACATGAACTCCATGAGGTGTTTCACATTTCGAACGAATTGTTCCATATACAATGTGTCCATTTTTCACTAACTGTTTTGCTATTTCAAATCCAAATCCAGAAGAGATCCCAGTTATAAAAACAACCTTTTTCATTATACTAAATATTAAATAGTTAATCAAATTACAATTTTGGGAATTTTAAAGTAGTTCCTCAAAAATCAAAATGATAAAAGCATGATAATTTTAACATTCAACATTTATTCTGACAGTTAAATGATGTTTTGGGGTTTCTGATGACAATTAAAAATAAATTATTATTGATAAAAAAACAAAAATTCATTGCCTCCAAAAGGCAAACAATTCCATTAGAAATGCAATACCACCATGTATAAATACTCCACCCCAAATATTCCGACTGTAAAGTGCAATAATTCCTAGTATATATCCTCCAAAAACTGAACTTATAGTTTCTCCCATAGGTTTACCAAAATGAAGAACCGCATAGGCAGCAGCCATTGGCAATACAACATTTTTTCCCAATAATTTTGAAAGCCCGATAATAAGAAATCCTCTAAAAAACAGTTCTGTATTAAAAAAATCGAGCAAATAACCCGACTCGTAGAAAACAATACTCCCCCATTCCGAAACCTTGTAAGACCTTGCAAAACGAGCTCCACCCGTACGTTTATAAGTAGGATAATAATCCATAATATCGGGCAAAATTGTTGCAGCATAAATTACTGGAACCATTAGCAACAACATTATGAAATATGCTTTAAAGTCGACCTTATTAAATCGAAGCCCATAGATACCTTCACCTGTTTTTCGATCAAAAATAAATTTCATTATAATAAGGCTAACACCAATTGTAAGCAAACCGTAACAGTTAAATAATACTTTAAAAAAGAATCTATAAGTTGCAGTTGGTACACCGTTTAAAAATAATTTTGAAACGTATGGGAAAAT
>JAQIBQ010000382.1 GCA_027859005.1 Prolixibacteraceae bacterium
AACGAGAAGGAAGTAGGCTTACTGGTTTTTACTGCATTACCAAGGGTATTCTGAAAATATACAAAACAGGAATCGATGGGAAAGAGCAAATTATTCGCTTTGTTAAAGCTGGCGATATAGTTGCTTTTCGTTCACTATTGAGTCAAGAATTAGCCTGTACAACCGCTAAGGTAATTGACGATGCAGTGATGTGTCACATTCCTTATCAAACGCTATTGTTCTTATTACAGAACAATTGGAAGTTTTCGCATTGGATGATCCAAATATTATGTGGAGAGTTGCGCGAAGCAAATGATTACATAACTGATATTGCCCAAAAAACAGTGCGCGAACGTTTGGCCGAAGTGCTTCTGCTTTTAAAGGATAGTTTTGATGTTGACGAAACCAATACCTTAAATATTTCTTTAACTCGCGAAGAATTGGCAAACATGGTTGGAACCGCTACTGAATCAGTAATTCGATTGCTATCAGAGTTTAAGCAAGACAGATTGATTGAGTTGAAAGGTCGAAAAGTGAAGTTCCTTGATGTACCTACATTACGCAGAATGGCAAGCATATAATAAATGAGATCTAATATAAAGCTATAAAACCATCTTCAGTTTTTGAAGATGGTTTTTATTTTTTGATCCAATATTCGGGATTTAGCTTTACACTTTCCTTCCAAATCTGAAATTTAAGAACTGTTTTTTCGTCATCTGCCTTATCGCTATATATAAGCCCTATATCTTGCTTGGTTTTAATTTGGTCGCCTTGACTTACATAAACTTCTTTTAAGTTAGAATAAACACTTATATAGGCGCCGTGGCGTATAATAACAGCTGTGTTACCTCCTGGAATGGCAAATACCTTACTCACAACACCATCAAAAATTGAGCGAGCTTTTTCACCTTTACTTGTGGTTATGTTAACACCATTATTTTTAATAATAATATTTTTCATAACAGGATGGGCGTGTTCTCCAAACTTGTCGGTTATTATTCCTTGTTTTGTGGGCCAGGGGAAGTTGCCTTTATTCTTTTGGAAATCGGAAGATAATTTTAGCTCAACAGGAGTTTTTTCTTTCAATTTTGCTTTTTTGGCCTCTTCTTCAATGGTACGTTGAATTTCTTTTTGGAGTTTATCTTCAATACGTTGTTGGTACCTAAGGTGTTTTTTTAATTCACGTTGTTTTCTTTGCAGTTGGCTGTAATAGTTCGATTGCTTTTCTTTTTCAACACCCAGCTGAGAACTTTCTTGCATTTGTTGACGTAAAACAGCTTCTTTTTCTTTCATTTGACGAGTTAGCTCATCGGTTTTCGAAATCATAACTGTTCGAATTGCTTCAATTTGATCCGATTGTTTTTGACGATAACGAGTCATTTGTTTTGTATACAATAGACGCTTGTAGGCCTGATTAAAAGAATCACTTGATAACAGAAAGAACAGTTGATTGTAATCTCCTCGTTTACGAAATGCCTGTTGAATAAGTTTTGCGTATTCTTCTTTTATTTCTATCAAATCTTCTGAAAGCATTTCAACAACTAGTTCGTTTTGAGCGATTGATTGTTCCAAAAGTATTAATTGAGAATTATAGTCAGAGATTAAATTTTTACGTAAACTTATTTGTTCATTTATTAATGAAAGCTTATTGAGTGAAGCAGTACTGTTTTGTCCCGTTTTATTGAGCAACCAATTGGTGTATTCAATTTCTTTACGCGTTTTTTCTTTTTTTTCTTTCAATGAATTTAGTGATTGCGCATTTAAATTAAATGCCAATACTATATAAACTAAAAAAACTATGATACGATGTCCGTTCATTATTTTTTCGAAATCTTGAATTTTTCGTATTTATCTGGTATGTTGAAATTGAAATCTGTAACCTTATTAACCGACGGTCTTGAAAGCTTCATTTCAATTTTCATTTTTTGCTTTGGTGTTCTAAAGCTCAACTCAATTTGTTGAGGAAATAGACTCCTGCCAACCAATTCGTATTGATCGAATTGTAAGGTAAGTTCGTTTTTGTATTTAATATCTTTGAAAGAAATTTTCCGTATAACGAAATACTCTGGATCAATCCAAACGGTATAATCTATAAATTCTGAATCATCCATTTTTTTCATGTAACGATCCATTTTTTTATTGTTTCCTTTCGACAGAGCACGGTCTATTTTAGGGGTAAATTTGCTATCGATTCGGTACATGTTTTCATCGATAAAAGAACTTAGATCTTTGTCTAATTCTTTGTTTTGAAGTAAGGAACTAACATCGGCAGTTAACAAGGCTTGAAGCAAGTTGAAGTCAACATCGATACCGAATATGGTTTGCATGGTTTCAATGTTTTCTTCAATAAAGTATTTTTCGAAATAATTAACGAAGAAAACACTATCGGTGGTAATATAACCACGACCAAGAGGCATTGATAATTTTTTTAAGGTAAGAATAATGCAGTCGTCTTTATTCAGTTTAAACTGACCGCTAAATGTAGTTTTGGTTTTGTTATTTTCGTAGTTAATTGATATTTTTTTCGATTCGTACGTTTTATAATTTGGTGTTTCGCGCGAAACCTTTCTGAGTATTTTACCAGCTGTTAAAGGTTTTATATCGTGGTTAGTAAATGTTTTTGATGTACTACACGATGAAAAAATCCAAAGTGTTACGACAATAAAAACGAAATTTTTGATAGTTATATTATTCAACATTATTCTTCTCCCTCAATAAATCTTTTTTCTTCTATCTTTTGCTTGAGTATTTCTGAATTGTTACCCATTTCAAGCGATTCATTCCATTTTTTCAATGCGCCTTCAACGTCATTGAGCATGATCAAAATATCGCCATAATGCTCAATTACCACAGGGTTTTTATCTCCACCGTTTTTAAGTGCTGTATCCATGTAGAATTTTGCCAAACGATATTCTTTCTTTTTGAAAAGGACCCAAGCATGTGTGTCTAAATAAGTAGCGTTGTCTGGATTTGCTTGCACAACTCGTCCACTAAGCATTTCAGCCTTTTCTAATTGCTCACCTCTTACTGAAAGATAGTAGGCATAATTATTCATAGCCATGAAATTATCAGGCTCAATTTCAATTACTTTTTCGAACGATGTGAATGCTTGCTTACTGTTGTCTAAATTGTAATAGGCCTCAGCTCTGTAGAGTTCAAATTGAGCCTCTAGTTGTTTGTTGTCGGCAACATAAATTAGACCAGACTCTAATGATTTTATGGCTTTGTTGTAGCTTTTAAGTTGAATATTACCAACTGCATTAAGAACATACATTAGGGGTTGTGAGGGAAATAGTTTGATAGCTTGGTTGCTATATTTAACCATTTTTTCAAAGTCCCCTGTTTGATTGTAGGTAATTATTAATTGCTCCCAAAGAGGATAAGTATTGGGGTCAATTTCTAGTGCCTTAAGCATGTATTTTGTTGCTTCAGCTTGTTTTTCATTTTGAATTAAAAAGTCGGCCTGTATGCTGTAGCTTCTTGAATCTTTGGGATGTGCTTTTATAATCAGTTGAATTAATTCTTCAATTTGATCATTCGAAATTTTCATTTCATCGGGCGATACAGAAAGCATTAAATAGAGTTGTATTTTAGTTTCTATTTCAACATTTGGGTTCGAAAATCCTTGTTTTGCATGATAAAGGCCCTTTTCTTTTTCGTTGTTTTGAATGTGAAACGTTGCTAATGAAAAATGTACAAAACCATTATCAGGATCATTTTCGAGTACCTTTTGATAATATTCAAGTGCTTTATTCATGTTTCCATCTTCCTTGTACATATCGGCAAGTACGCCGTAATATTCTGGAACGGAAGGATTGAATTTGATAAGCGTTTCAATTTCTTTGTAGGCTTCTTTGTTTTTTCCAGCACTGCGGTATAAGTGTTGTCGAGCTAGAGAAACTTGTTCGTTAAACCCAACAATTTCTTCAAGTTGATTATAGGTTTTAATTGCTTCGTTGAATTCTTCTGCAGAAGTCAATAGAATGGCATCCATGTAATAATAGTCAATATTATCAGGCTCTTGTTCAATAAGCTCTTTATAAACTCTACTTGCTGAAGCGTATTGTTTGTTATTTTGGAAAATTTGAGCCAGCAAAAGCTTATACCATTTGTTGCTAGAGTTAATTTGAATGGCTTTTTCCAATAAAAGTTTGGCACTTATAAACTCTCCTTTAGAGGCATGTATGTTTGCCATTTCGTATAACGATGCCGCAGAATTAGGATCAATCTCTAAGCAACCGTTGAAATATTGAATGGCTGCATCGGTATTGCCATTCATTTTTTGTTTCAATCCCTCGATAAAAAGGTATTCGAATTCAATTTTTTTATCTTCAGTAAGTTGAGTTTCGGTAAGCTGCTTATCTTGTTTCGAGTTACTACTTTTAATCACGTTTTTAGATGTACTGCAACCAACAGTAAGTAGTAGAACTACTGAAAATATATGGAAATAATACTTATTCATTTTAATTAATGGCATTTGTTAATGTTTGCCAGTATGGCCAAAGCCTCCTGCTCCTCGTTCCGTTTCTTCTAATACTTCAACATCGTTCCAATCGATTGTTTCGTGTTTTGCAATTACCATTTGGCAAATTCTTTCACCATTTTCTATGGTGAAATTTTCGTTCGAAAGGTTTACAAGAATTACACCAATTTCTCCGCGATAATCCGCATCTATTGTTCCGGGTGAATTTAATACAGTAATTCCATGTTTGTAAGCCAATCCACTGCGAGGGCGAATTTGAGCTTCGTAACTTGCTGGTAGTTCTATATATAAGCCTGTTGGAATTAGTTTTCGCTCCAACGGTTTTAAAATTATTTCTTCACTTAATGAAGCTCGCAAATCCATGCCAGCCGATAATTCAGTACTATAACCAGGTAAGGGGTTATTCGATTTATTAACAATTTTAACGATCATTTACTTAGAATGTTATCTCACGTTACACATAAAATGGATTGAAAAACAATCCATTTTTTATTCAAGTCGCTAAGATATACATTCTTAGGTATAATATCTAAATGCTCGCATATTTTAAGGTTATTTTAGGTTTTGCTATTTCATTTGGCATATAAAAGAACTAATTTGAATTGAATTTTGAATTACACAATGTCGGAAACTCTCAATTGGAAAGAAAAAACAATTTTAGTGGTTGAGGATGAAGAGGTAAATCGTTACTTTTTTAAAACTGCTTTGAAAATGACTCACGTAAATTTACTATTTGCAGTAGATGGGTGGGAAGGTGTTACTATGGCTCATCAAAACAGAAACATCGATTGTGTTTTAATGGACATTCGTCTTCCCGGTATCGATGGATACGAGGCAACTAGGCACATTAAAGCCGAAAGACAAGATTTACCTATTATTGTTCAAACAGCCTATGCGCTTACCAACGATAGGAATAAAGCATTTGAATCTGGATGTGATGAATTTATTTCAAAGCCGATAAAATTGGTTAATTTGTTAGAGGTGTTGAAAAAGTACATTGGTTAATTGAATGGAGGCAGAAATGCATCTACAATATGGTCTATTTCATATTTTCCTTCACCAAACCACTTAATTGAAATTACATCGAAACGAGTTTCTAAATCAATTTCATTTTCTTCAATATAGGCTTCGGCTGCAGTTGTAATGAATTTAATTTTTTGAGTTGTAATTGAATCACGAGGTTCTTCGTATATGGCTGCACTTCTGGTTTTTACTTCAATTATAACCAATTCGTTTTTATGGATTGCAATCAGGTCTATTTCGGCTCTGTCAAAGCGCCAATTTCGTGCTTTTATTTTATATCCTTTTTTTACCAAATAATGAAAAGCAATTTCTTCACCTTTGACTCCAAGGTCAGTATGTTGTGCCATAATATTGTTTATTGTGAAACCGTTACTGTTTTTCTATCAATCGATAATGTAACATTACATCCCATTTTTAAGGCACAATTATCTGTTTGATGTCCTGCGGGAAAATTGAAAAGGACTGGGAAATTGTATTCCGATACAGCCTCTAAAATTATTTCTTCAATACTTTTTCCATATGGAGTATCGTTATCTTTCATGCCACTAAAACTACCTACAATTAATCCTTTTAGCTTTTTAAGTTTATTGCCATGTTTGAGATTCATCATTATTCGATCTAAATGATACAAGTATTCCGACAAATCTTCAATAAATAAGATTTTATCGTTGGTGTTTATATCCATTGGTGTTCCTCGCAAGCTATATAGAATCGATAAATTACCACCAATTAATTCACCAGTAGCACTTCCTTCTTTATTAAATTTTGAAGGTTGGATGCTGTATTCAAGTGATTCGCCATTTAAAGCTTTTAATAATGTGTCGAAACTTTTAGTTTGGATGTTGTTGTTTACAAAATACCGTGGCATAACACCGTGTATCGATGAAATGCGAAGTTGGTTTAATTGAGAATGAAGGGTGGTAACATCGCTAAATCCAACAATCCATTTAGGAGAATTCTGAAACATGGACCAATCTATGTTTTCAATAGTTCTAATGCTACCGTATCCACCTCTTGAGCAAATAATTGTCTTGATGCTTTCATCGTCTAGCATTTTTTGCAAATCAATTCTTCGTTCAGAATCGGTTCCGGCAAACTGATGGTATTGTGAAAAAATAGACTTTCCTAACACCACCTGATATCCCAAGGTTTTTAACAACTCAACAGCAGGAAAAACAACATTCTTGTCAATTTTTGATGCAGTAGAAAGAATGCCAATTTTATCTCCAGGTTTAAGGTAAGGTGGAATTATCATAGTATTTAAATCGGTAAATGAAAGTAGAACAAATCTCTTAAATCTAGATTGAAATTCAAAAATAAAGGCTGCCAAAATTGACAGCCCCCTATTTATTGAGTAATAAATTATATTATCGAATACTAACCCAAGCGCCAGAATTTTTGTGATTCATTCGGTAGGTTATTTTTGCATTTGCAGCTTCATTTTTATTGCTATATGAGTCAATGATTACACGATAAAGTCCTGTTTCCATTTCAATAATTTCACTAGCATAGCCTTCTTTTACTAATTCGTTTTGCATTTGGGAGGCATTCTTGTATACGTTGAAGCTTCCACCAACTAAAAGGTAAGGACTTATTTTATCATTGCTTATACTTGCTGAAGTACTTTCTTCAACTAAAGATTTTGACTTTACAGGCAATTTGGTATTTAGTAGATCAGAAGTATTTAATACCGATGATTTTAAATGCACATTATGGTTTCGAATAGGGTAGAGTGAAAGAGCTAAAAGTAAAGCAATACTTGCTGCAATTTTTAGAAGATCTTTATGCCCATGTATTGCCCTAATAGCAGGACGTTGCTGGAAGCTCGTAATCTGTTTGCTTTCTTTTAATGTTGGGTATTTAAATTCAGTTAAACCGTATGACGCTGTATCTTCAAAATTAGAATAAGCTGTAAATATAATCACACCATTTTTATCAAAGACTAAAGTTCCAATGGTTTCCAAATCAATTTGGTCACCATTATTTAATGTTGCATTTAAATGATCAACAAAGTTTAGAACAGATAATTGAGCTTGGTGATAAGTTATCTTTTCAACATCAACAATATAGTTTATAAGTAAACCATCGTTTTTATTAATTTTTGAATTGAAGATTACTTCTTTCCCTGGAGGTGTAAATACGTTACGAATACCATCGAAGTGAGCGGATCTATAATTTGATATAAATGCGCCAAACTCTGGAATAACAACACATTCGTGGAATTTCAATAAATAAGATATGTGATTTGCTAGGTTCATAGGTTTTTCATCTATACCTCAAAAATAACTAAAATTGAATGTTGCACAAAACATAGTTTTCAACACTGTTGATAACCTGTTAATAACCTGCTATTGGAAGTATAAAAATGAATGGTGTTTTTTATTTTATATTTTTGTGGGTGGAATCGTAATTACTTTTAAAATGAACAAGCAAATTTTAGTTACAGGTGGAACCGGTTACATCGGATCGCACACTGTTGTTGAGTTAATAAACGAAGGTTATGAAACAATTATAGTGGATGATCTTTCTAATTCATCAGCTGAAGTTCTGGAAAATATTCAAAAAATTACAGGGACAATGCCAGCTTTTGAACAATTCAATTTAACCGATAAGGTTAAGGTTGAAGAACTTTTTGTAAAGTATCCTAATATCGAAGCGATAATTCACTTTGCAGCAAGTAAGGCTGTAGGTGAGTCGGTTCAAAAGCCTTTGTTATATTACCAAAACAACTTGGTTTCGTTAATTAATCTATTGGAGTGCCAAATAAAATATGGTGTTGCCAATATTGTATTTTCATCATCGTGTACCGTTTATGGGCAGCCAAATATTTTGCCTGTTACAGAATTAACACCGCGTAAAGATGCAGAATCTCCCTATGGAAATACAAAACGAGTTAATGAAGATATTTTGAAGGATACAATTGCGGCTAATTCAAAATTGAAAGGAATTGCTTTACGATATTTTAATCCTGTTGGAGCTCACCCAACAGCGTTAATAGGTGAGTTGCCTTTGGGGGTACCTCAAAATTTGGTTCCTTTTATTACGCAAACAGCAGCTGGTTTACGTGATGAGTTAAAAGTTTTTGGCGATAAATATGATACACCCGACGGATCTGCTATTCGTGATTACATCAATGTGGTTGATTTGGCCAAAGCGCACGTGGTTGCTATTGATCGTTTATTGAGTGGTAAAAATAAAGCTAATTATGAGATTTTCAATTTAGGAACCGGGAATGGTGTTTCGGTGTTGGAAATTGTGAATAGTTTTGAGAAATCTACTGGTGTAAAGCTAAATTACAAAATAGTTGATAAACGTGTTGGTGATATTGAAAAAATATGGGCCGATACTACTTATGCTAACGAAGAATTGGGATGGAAGTCTGAAACGAGCTTGGAAGATACTTTGCTTTCGGCATGGAAATGGGAGAAAAAAGTAAGAGGAATAAAATAAATCAGTTATAAAATAAGATAGAAGGGCTTTCGTTTTTAATTTCGGGAGCCTTTTTTTAGTTCGATACTAGTAATTATTAGATTCCTATAAAACAATGCATTAGGGCATTATTTTGCAACAAATCAGTGTATTGTACTTTTGTCTGATAGTCTGATGTCTAAAATCTAACTATCTATTGTTTTTTAAGTGCTGCCTTATATTTATCTTGTCGCAAATTCAAAAAACTAGCAGATGAAAACATTATTGATTACTGGTGGAGCCGGATTTATTGGATCACACGTTGTACGCTTGTTTGTTAACAAATACCCCAACTATAACATTGTTAACCTCGACAAGCTAACCTACGCTGGCAACTTGGCTAACTTAACTGACATTGAGAACAAAGCCAATTACGAGTTTGTAAAAGGCGACATAGTTGATGCCGATTTTATTCAACAATTATTTGAAGAAAGGCAATTCGATGGGGTGATTCATTTAGCCGCCGAAAGCCATGTCGATCGTTCTATTACGAATCCAACTGAGTTTGTTTTTACCAATGTAATTGGAACGGTTAACTTGTTGAATTCAGCAAAACACATTTGGAAAGACAATTTTAAGAATAAACTATTTTACCACATATCAACCGATGAAGTTTACGGTAGTTTAGGCGAAGAAGGAATGTTTACCGAAGAAACAGGCTACGATCCGCACAGTCCGTATTCGGCATCAAAAGCCAGTTCCGATCATTTTGTACGTGCTTATTGCGACACCTTTGGGGTACCGGCCTTGGTATCGAACTGTTCAAACAACTACGGTTCGTTTCAATTCCCCGAAAAGTTAATTCCAC
>JAQIBQ010000491.1 GCA_027859005.1 Prolixibacteraceae bacterium
TAAGATGATTTACTATTAAAATTACTCCAGCGAAGTAAAATTTTAATAGCCACGAGTGAATGAAATAAAATCCGTAGACAAAATATGAACAGTAATCAATCCCAAACTTTATAAGTTCATATATTATTCCCGATCAAAATTATTTTAAGTCAATAACATTTACCCAATTTTAGAAATGGTATGTCTAATTTCTAAAAACTACCAGTACATAAATCGATAAATTTACACCTATACTTTTCAGCCTATAATATATGAACAGACTTAGAGAGTGTTAAACACTCTATTATCTGGAATCAAGTGAGGTAGTCAATTTTTGTCTAGTTGAAAATAATAGTAATAAGAAATGAACCAATTAAGTTTCAATTTGACCAAGAAACAGCTACTGATTTTAGTAGCTGATATTATTGAAAGCATAAAAATTGATTGTAAAAATTCTGTCCGATTGCAAGTGACTGCGAATGGCGATAAATACCAATTTGCTTATTCAACCAATGGAACCGGTTTTTTAAATTTGGGAGGAACAGTTTCTGGCGACATTCTTTCTACCGATGTTGCAGGTGGTTTTACTGGATGTTTGCTGGGATTGTATGCAACCTCAGCAAACGATGCTCAGCCAGAATAGAACATAGCAAGTAAGTTATTTTTCATGCTGCATTAAAATTAATAATAGGAACAGAAAAATTGAAACATAAAAAAAAATGCAAATAAAAACATGAACCATGAACTATTTGAAAACTATTAGCATATTCCTTTTTATCTCAACATTATTACACAGCAATATTTTTTCTCAAAATCCAATTATCAGAAAGGTATTTACTGCCGATCCTGCACCTATAGTTTATAACGACACTGTTTTCCTCTATACAAGTCACGATATTGCAACGGTAGATGATACAAACTACAAAATGCCCAATTGGTTAATCTTTTCATCAACAGATTTGGTATCATGGACCAACCATGGGGTATGCCTTTCACCTAAATCTTTTTCATGGGATACCGTTTTGGACTGTTCAATTACGCAACAAAAACAACAGGTGGATATGTCGATTTTGATTATTTCCGAATCACCAATAAATTGATCGAAATACATAGGAATGGCGAAGAATAACAGATTAAATGATAACAATAAATACGAATAGATGAATACATTGAAAAGAATGCTACTTGGTTCAATTTTATTTATGGCACTGTCTTATTGCGCTGTGGCTCAGGAAAGTTTAAAACCAATTGTTTTTGAGGCTGAATTGGGCCAATTGGGAAGTGACTATAAGGTGCTTGAAGATGCTGACATTACCTATATTACTGCAAATGAAAACTTCACTGGTCAATCAGGACCTGAAGATCCAAAGAGAATTGTAAACTATGAAATAACATTTCAAGAAACCGGTTCTTTTCAATTGTATGCACGCATACGTGTTGGATCAGGAGGATTCAATGACGATAGTTTCTTTGCAGGTAATGGTTTTGGAACAAAAAGTGAAACAACAAGTAGTGATTGGATAATGATAAACGGACTTGGAGGCGCAGGTTTTGCCAACTCAATTGAAGTGGTAAAAGAAATAGGTGTTGCAGGTTCTGAGGTTTGGAAATGGGTAAACATTTCTCAAAATTTCTTTGCTGGTGATTTAACCAATTCAGCATTTACTGTTGAAGGAGAAAACCTCACTCAAAATTTCCAAATTGGAACCCGTGAAGATGGCTTAGAATTTGATAAATTTGCTTTTGGCCGATCAGATTTATATTTCACTGTTGAAATGCTCGATAATGAACTTGAAGGTTCATTAACTGTACCTGAACCCGATTCAAGTAACTTCTATAAAGGACCACCATTAGCCGACGGTTCGCCTAAATTTTTAGGTAACGTTAAACCTAAAGACGATAGTAATTTTGCCAATTTATGGAATCAAGTTACTCCTGGCAACGATGGCAAATGGGGTTCCATAGCAGCATCGGCCGACAGCTCTACATGGAATTGGAGTGATTTAGATGATTTATACAGCTATGCAAAACAGCACAATTTAATTTTTAAAGATCACACTTTAATTTGGGGAGCACAACAGCCAGCCTGGATCAACAACCTTACTCCTGAAGAACAGCTTGTGCACATTGAATCTTGGATCAGACAAGTTGGAACCAGGTATCCCGATATTGAAATGGTTGATGTAGTTAATGAAGCTCTTCCAAACCATAATCCACCAGATGGAATCGGAACCCGGGCAAATTATAAAGAAGCCCTTGGAGGCGATGGTGCTTCAGGCTGGGACTGGGTGATTAAGTCTTTTGAGTTAGCCAGAAAATACATGCCAAATACCAAGCTAATTCTTAACGATTACGGCATTATCAATAGTAATTCAGCAACAACCAGCTACCTTGAAATTATTAACTTGTTAAATGATCGAGAATTAATTGATGGTATTGGCGTACAAGGTCATCGTTTTGCGTTGGAAACTGCAGCAACAAGTACTTTAAAAAACAATTTAGACCGCTTAGGAGCAACAGGGTTACCCATTTATATGTCAGAAGTTGATTTGGGCAACATTAAAAATGAGGGCATTCCTGACGATGCGAAGCAATTAGAGTTGTATCAAAAAATATTCCCGATACTATGGGAGCACCCATCGGTACATGGCATTACACTTTGGGGTTATATCGAAAATCACATGTGGCAGCCGTCTTGTTATTTAGTATTATCCGATGGAACATGGCGTCCTGCAATGGAATGGTTGGCTCAATATATTAAAGATACTCCTGTTAATAATACTTCAACTATTCCAGATGAAGCCTATCAGCAAGTAAAAACTTTTGTGAATCCAATAATGCCGGGCGATCATCCTGATTTGACTTTGTTTAAAGATGGAAACGACTTTTACGCATGTGGTTCAAACTTTCATTTTACACCCTACCTTCCTCTACTACATTCTACCGACTTAGTACATTGGGAAGAAATTTGCAGGGTTGTACCCTCTAATTGGAGTGGCTTGGTAAGCGATGCACCTCAGGCCGGAACTTGGGCTGGAGTAATCACTTATTTCTACGATTCGTACTGGATGTATTTTTCAAATACTGCCGGTGGTGGTCAATACTTTTGCAAAGCTGATAATCCTGCAGGTCCATGGACTAGCCCTGTGAAAGTGCAAACAACATCAACAACAGGGCCAATTGGGTACGATAATTCAGTTTTTGTTGATGACGATGGTACTCCTTATATGATGATTAAACCCGGACAAGTAGTAAACCGTATACAAGAAATTGGACAGGATGGACATTTGCTAGGCGATGCTTTAAATCTTGATTGGGTGAATGCTGATAAAAAATACAGCTGGGCTGAAGGTCCAGTTATGTGCAAACGCAATGGATGGTATTACTATTTTATAGCAGGAAATGTTTATGGTGGGCAATATGTTCTTCGCTCTCAAACTTTAACCGACGATCCCAATAGCTGGGAAACCATGGGAGATTTCTTTGAAAATGTTTCCGATCCAGCAGCTACTTTCCGTTCACCAAATCATATTTCACAACCTTTTATGCTTGATGATGGTACTTGGTGGACCATTGCTCACAGTTATGAGAAAGTAGGTAGTAACGATTGGAATGGTCAAGGTAGGCAGGGATTATTATTTCAGGTAAATTGGGGCAACAATGGAAAACCTACTGGCGTAGCTCCTACTTCAACGCCAAAAATAAAACCC
>JAQIBQ010000587.1 GCA_027859005.1 Prolixibacteraceae bacterium
TTTGTTTCGTATAATACTATTAATGTGAATGTTAAAAATTCCATTACTATTAATTGAAATTAGATGCATTTTTGATAATAGCATAATATTTTGTTGTTTTCTTGATTTTTCGACCTATAGGCAGAACTGATTATTTACAAGTCATTGTTATTTAGCATCTTGTTGGTTCGATAACAAATGGAGTAATTAATAAACTGACAGACAAGTAGATATGCGCTATAGCACACATGTATTTCATTGGATTTTAATAAGTTATTCCGAAGTGCGAAACTTGAATCACCAAATTATAGTTATTCTTTTTAAATTGGGCTATGTCTAGGTGACTCAAAAATGCCTCAGCCTCAATTTGTTTGTAAAAAAAAATCGTTCTAATAAATTAGCTCCCGATAGAATCACTTTTCTAAAAACAAAATTTAACTAGCTTGTAATAAATAAAATCTACTATATGTAAAAGCATGGTCTCTCAGTTGTATTATAAATCAACTGCCGATGAGTTGAATCGAATTTGTAACTAATTATTTTTCGATTTTTTATACTAAAAGAACTAAAAGAGGCTTTGAAAATTTATTCCAAAGGTTTTGTTCTATAACCAATAGAGTCCTAAACGATTAAAAAAAGTGAGAAGGAATTTAAGTATCTCAAATTATCTTTGAGTGCACAACCAAAAAACACTTCTCACAAGTCAAAAACAAATACCCTAAAAGACTTAGAAGGGTTGTTATATGGGATGATGAAAACCAGCAGGTAATCGAGCATATTACGAACCAAATTTCATGGACAGCAAATACAATCAGTGAACTATACCGAAGCAGATGGCAGATCGAAATGTTTTTCAGAGAAATAAAACAACTTCTTCATATCAAGTTGTTTATTGGAACAAGTGAGAATGCTGTAATGATACAAATTTGGACTGCATTGATAACATACTTGTCTTAAGATACTTGAAAGCTCTTGCTAGATATGGATGGAGATTATCAAACTTTGTTTCTTTTATCCGCATGAATCATTTTGTGAAAATAGATCTGCAGAAATGGTTAGATAAGCCATTTGAAGAACTTCCTGAAAATACAAAATATTCCATACAAGGGGTCTTGTTTTGAAATATGTAATTCTATGGGCTCTAAATCCTAGAAAGTGCTATGTAAAGCAATTTTGATATTTTATTTAGGATGCGATTGGTAGTAAATGAAAAAATAATGGAGCATTAAAGTTTTACAAAAAAAATCACATTACAACTAAGTAATGTGATTTAAATATTATAATTTTTATTTTCGATTATCTTAAAGCCAATTCTTCGTATTTAACAAATTTTTGATAGGAAGTGTACCCAATTTTTTCGCCGTTTGAATTCTTAGCAGGAACTACAAGTTGAACGTAAGGTATTTCATAGTCTACAACAAGCATGATAGTATCTGATACATTATTATCAATTGTGTAGTAAAATCTTTTAGTAACATCTTGATCATCGTCGAAATCAGCATTGCTTTCAACTTGAGTTACATTTTCTTTTTTAACGATACGATTGTTATCGTAAAACATGTTTAATTGAACACCATCAAATTGAATATTGATAGGACGTGCATAATAAGCACTATTAAAAAACATTTCTTCCATTACACTCATTGGAGTCGACATTGCTTGTTTTTCAACTTTAAATTGTACTGGGAATACTTCTTGTGCAAAACCCTTACAATTGAAAAGTACTATTAAAACTATTATTAATTTGAAGACTTTCATGTTTGTGTTGCTTCTTTTGGTTTTACGTATTAAATAATTATTCTTGATTGCTCTACAAATCAAGCCATAATAGGTTAAAACCCAAAGGCATTTTTGACAGGCATGCACTATGTAGTGATGAAATGACTAATAAGCTTTATAACATATTTTGGATTTGAAGTAATTACTGTGGATTTGAATTAAATCCTGCTTATTATTAAGTAGGGGGCTTGTTGAAAGGAATGCTTACAATAGGGTTATTACAGTGTTTTTAAAGATCGCATTTACAGGTATTGGTATACAATAGCACAATAAATACTAGAGTATGAATATAGTAGACTTGTTTGTTGCTGTTGATATGTCAGTATTGATAAACCACTTAAATCATTAGACCAACAACATTCTAGCTCCAAGTAGCTATACGGTTTTTTTAGCATGGGCTATTATCTTGCTATTCTTTAATGAATTTGGTACTGAGCTTGCCCCCTTTGAAAATATACACTCCAGCATCTATGGCACTAATGTCTATACTTGTATTTTCTTTGACTGTTGTTTTTAATACGGTTTGCCCATGTAAATTGTAGATGGCAACATTGCCTACAATATTCTTTAGAATAAGTTCGTTGTTTTTTACATGAATAGATTCTTCAAGTTTGTTTTGATCAATACTGTTTGTTGTTTCGGATCCGGTAAGAAGTTGAACAATGCCGGTTTGGTTTAGCATGTAATAGCTGTAGTCTTCGTCCATTATCCATGCTCTATGACCAGTTCTTACTGTGCCTGAATTATCAAAAACACGAGCGTCAAAACGAAAGAATTTTCCATCGAATGCTGTGTTTTTCAATAAATATTCTTTATTAAATCTAAACTCTTGAAAATAGGCTGAACCATTATCGGTAGTTGCAAATTGAAAGTTTTCAGATTCTATAAGCATACTAACGTTTCTTGTTCCATTGTGATATCCATTGGTCAGATTTTCTTCATCTTTTACGCGCTGGGATCTAAGCTTAAAAAAATTACTGTCTGGTTCTTGGTACTCGAATACTGTTGTATCCATAAGGAAAACCAACTCGGAGCAATCTCTTTCCCATGAGTTTGGGTGTGTGCCATAGGTTGCATCCTCAATTTTTATTGCGATGTAAATGCTTTCATTGGAGTGCAAGAATTGAAATTGTGCAAATAAATTATCAGTTATTGATCCTTGGTAAAGATTACCTAGTTCAATCCAGTTATCGTTATTCCAAGGATCATTTTCGTCTATAATACCGTCGCAAGTTGGTGCTGTGCTAGAGTAATTTACTTTTAAGTCTTGTGCAAATACAAGAGTAACGCTGAATAAAGTGATGAAGAGTGGGAGTAGTGTTTTCATAATAAGAGTGATTTTGGATATACCGCAAGTTATACCTAATTGCGATGTATAGCCAAAAAATTTATGTTATGCAGGTGCATTGGGGTGATTATTAGTCACAAAACACAAGCGAATTTTTCTCACAGATAATTCGGATGTCACAGATTGTATTATCTGTAGCCCAAACGTTTTCTTTAATTCTCATCTTAATCCGTTTCATTTGTGAAATATACGAGACCAATATTTTTAATGATTTCATTTTGAAATAGAGGGATTCAATAATACCAAATTGACTGTATAATGCCGTATTGGATGTTCTTGTCGTAAAAGTGGTTAGTGTTAATCTCGTTCTTTTGAGATGTAATAATTGATTTTGCGAATTAGTTCTTCGCGATCTATGGGTTTAGATACATGATCGATACAACCTGCAGCCAAAGCTTTTTCTTTGTCGCCCTTTAAGGCAAAAGCCGTTTGTGCTATTACTGGTACGTTGTTGCGTATGTCCTTAATTTTTTGGGTAAGGTCGTACCCATTTGTGTCGGGTAATTTAATATCCATAAGCACAATGTCGATATCCGTGTTGTCTTGGTATTTTTGAATGGTTTCTAGGCCATTTTTAGCGAGAATTACTTTGGCGTCTATATCTAGCAGTATTTCATTTATTAGGAAAGCATTAGTAGGGTTATCTTCTACTAACAGAATAACAGGCTTGCTTTTTAATGGTGTCGGATTTGATTCGCTTAGTATCTTTTTTTGAAGCAAGGCTTTGGGTTGGTAGGGTACCGTAAAAAAGAATGTTGAACCTCTATCTTTTTTCGATTCAACCCAAATTTTACCTTTCATTTTTTTAACGTATGCTTTGACAATTGATAGACCTAATCCTGTTCCTCCATATTTATAAGAAATAGTAGTATTTGCTTGATTAAACCGATTGAATATTACATTTATTTCCTTACTCGAAATTCCAATACCAGAATCTTTTATGTAAAATTCTAGATCATTGCCAACTAATTTATACCCAAATTCAATGATCCCTTCTGAAGTAAATTTAATAGCATTACTTAAGAGGTTATCAAGAATCTGTTTCAGTTTTTGTTGGTCAATAAGAATTCCTGCTTGGTGGTTGGGAAGTGAGATGTTTTTAATTAGTTTAATATTCTTTTTAACTGATAAATGATAGTAAGTATTAAAGAAATCATCTATCAATTCGTTTAGGTTTATGGTTTCTTTGCGAATATCAATTTGTCCTGTTTCAATTTTTGAGATATCAATTATGTCGTTTACAACACCCAATAAATGATGCCCACGTTCAATAATTAATTGAATAAAACGTTTTCTTTTTTCAGGGTTTAAATCCGTACTATTTAGTAATTCAGAAAAACCAATAATTCCATTCATTGGAGTTCTGATTTCGTGCGAAATATTTGCAAGGAAAGCCGATTTAAATTTATCGCTCTCTTCCGCTTTTTCTTTTGCTATTTTAAGGTTTTCGTTTTGTACTTTATAACGATAATTCAGGTAGGCATATTCTTCATTTTGTTGCTTTAATTCAGTTGATAAAATCTTATTCGAAACCAAAGCATTTCTGATTCTTGACGAAAGTATTGATGCTTTAAAAAGAATAAATAAGGTAAGGCCAGCTGAACTAAGCGAAATAGAATAAAAAAGTTCATTTTCGTTTAGTATATCGTGAACCATGCAGATAAAAAGCATTATAAAACCATAAAGGAAATACTTGGCTCCATCACGTTTGTTTTTAATTGCCTGAAACAAAATATACATGGCATACATGGCGCCAACAATTGAGAAACCATGGAAAAAAACCATACCATAAGTAAATAGGGCCGGTTTGAATAGGAGTACCGAGAGTGAAAAAATAACCGTAATTATTGAAATCCCTTTTGAAATGGTTTTAGAGACTTCATTGGGATACAAACTTTTTAGAAAAAAGAGAAAGAATAATATCGACAGATAAAAACTCAAATAATCAACACGAACCAAAGTATTCCAATTGAAATCGCCAAGCATATAAATGGTAAACTCGCCTGAAACAATAAATCGTATGGATATTAGTAAGGCGAAAATACCAAAGTACAAGGACGGCTCTTCATTTGGATGTTTAAAAAATAGCATTAAATGAAAAATTGCCATTATAAAAATACTGCCAATAAATAGTAGCTCAATAAATAAATATCGGGTTTCGAGACGTTCAACTTTTGCTTCATTTCCCAATATTATGGGTTTCCATTGTCCTCCTTTTTTGTGATGAAAATTTGAAATTAGTAGAACAATATCAATTTCATTATCTTGAGGTGTGAAATGAATTATAGATGGTTTATAACTAGGCTTTGAAGTTTCTTCTGTTTTGCCTGGTGTGCCCACTTTCATTAATGAGTTTCCATCAACAATTAGCTCGCAATTGGTTGCAGAATTCAAATACTTAATTGCTAATTTTTGGTTTGTATTTAAGCGAACCTTTAACCTGTAACTTGCATATCCATGGTTTGGTATTGAATTTCCACCTATTGTTTTATTGTTCCACAAACCAGGGACCTGAATGTATTCTATATTTTCGTTTTGGCTTGATTGAGAGCTTGAGTCAGATAAGAACTGATTCCAATAAAATGCCCATTCACCATTTAACTTAATGGTGCCGTATTTATTAAAGTTCCAATCGCGTAGATCAATAACACCTTTATTCGCTTTTGGCCGTGCTTTGTTTTTATAATTGGTACAAGATTGTCCACCTATTGCTATTGCTAGTACTATAACTAGGCCCCAAATGTTATATCGATAAAATTTACCCATTTTATAAAAATATCACCAAATACCCTATTTCGAATGTTAAAGATAAGAATGAAAAACAATAAACTATTGTGTTTTATTATCTAGTTACTGGTTAAAACCC
>JAQIBQ010000511.1 GCA_027859005.1 Prolixibacteraceae bacterium
TAATAACAACTATGTTTTTAATGAATTTTTGAAAGTTTGGGTGGAGAATGGGGTTATTGGGGTGCTGTTATTTGTGTGTGTTGCCATAGTATTGTTGGCACACAGAGGGTCACTGAGAAAGCACAGCGTTTCACAGAGGAAAAACAACTCAGCGTCCCTCTGTGTCTCCTCCGAGCAACTCAGCGGCACACATATTCTAAAAGCCTCCATTCTTTCAGTATTAATCTTTGGTTGCTTTGGGTATCCTTCTGAAATTCTGCCCATAAAAATGGTGTTTGTAATGTTTGCATCAATAGTGGCAACCGACAAAAAACAAATGCAGTTATTCCAATTTCCTACGCAAAAAACAGCTTTTGCAGGTAAAGCGGTTTGGCATATAACACTTGCCATTGTGCTCCTTATAATACTATACCCAACCAATAAATACCTTACTCAACAATACAAGGCATATAAAACATGGAAGGATGCCTCCGATATTTACAATATGGGCGCGTACCCCGAATGCCTCGAAGATTTTGAATTGGCGTACCCGCAACTTAAAACCAATGGCGTGTTTCTGGTGCAATATGGCAAAGCCCTCCAAATGGCCGACAAAAACGAAAACTCCATTGCGATACTAAACGAAGCCAAACAGCATTTAAACAATACCATACTTTATACCTGCTTGGGCAACAACTACAAGGCTTTGGGCAGGAACACCGAAGCCGAACAAGCCTACCTGTATGCCTGGAACATGGCTCCTGCCAAGTTTTTCCCTTTGTACCTGCTGGCAAAACTGTACGACGAAACAGGACAAACCGAAAAAGCTGTGGCAATAGCAAAAAAAGTGATGGGAAAAGAAGTAAAAATTGAATCGACAGCGATTGAGGAGATAAAAGAGGAGATGAAAAAGATTATTGAAAAGAGCAAAGCCGAACCATTGAACGAAAGTAAAATACACACCTACAATAACTTACACCCTATTTATAAGGGAACAAAAGAGGAAGCATATCGCTCCGTAGTACTAACTTGCGGTTTTAAACTTCAGAAGTGGTAGCTCCCTCCGGGGAGCAAAGATATAGATAAAGGAATAAGCAAAATCGGGGCTAAGAGTTCCGTAGATTTTAAAAAATGAAGTTTATTAAAATTATTAAAAAATTATAAAAATGAAAAAAAAATTGTATTTCCTATTAGGTGGTGTTTTTATTGCGTTAACTATCACCTTTAATATTAGTCAATCTGTCTATAAATCAATGCAAGACAATAGTTTATCGCAAATTATTTCGATGCCACACGCCGATGCAGAAGGTTTTTTTTCCACATGGTTGTGGGAAAAAGTGACAGGAACCACACCATGCACATACACAGCAACAATAACATTAAAAGTATGGATACCAGGAACTGGTTATGTTTATAGTACTGAAACCATAACTGTTAACGGACACTTAGCTAAATGTAAAGATGGTCCATCATTATTCTGCATGTTACCTGACTGTATTTAACTATCATTTTTCATGAACCTGCAAAACACGAACACATAAAGCATTTAAAAACAATTCATTATGTGTTCGTTGTAATAACTTAGATTAATATCATCTCTGGAAATTCCAGAGATGATATTAATTCTTTTAAACTAAAAAAAGTCAATTATGAAATCTATTTTGATTATAATTATTACAATTCTACTCCTCGGGTGTGATCAGAGAAACAAGATTAAGCAGAATGTCCCACAGAAATTCAAAAACACGAAGGTTAATATTGCTTCTGAATTAGAAAAATATGAGAGAATAGAAAATGAAAACTTAATTACTATAAAAATACCCGAAAAATTCGAACGGACAAAACAATTTTTGTTGGATGACATTATCGACAGTATTTGGTATGTACCTCTAGAAACCAATAAGTCAAGCTTAATACAATACATTGACAACGTAATTCCTTTTGAAGACAATCTATTTATTCTAGACGAGTACTCAAAAGTAATTTTGAAATTTGATTCCAATGGTAAATTTATAACACAAATTGGGGAAAATGGGAAAGGGCCGAAGGAATACATATCTCCAACATCTTTTAAGATTATAAACAATCAGATACTTGTGTGGGATGATCGGATGAGCAAAGTTCAATATTACGATACTGATGGCAACTTTGTACGAGAACAAAAACTAGGCTTTAGAATGACCAACTTTACTGCATTTGGAAAGGATCAATACATTTGTGAAATAGCAAATCGAAGTAATTTCCATTTGGGATATATTAATAATTACAAGTTGTTAATATGTCAATCTGATTGGCAAGTTATTGGCACGGGCGATAATTATAATGCAGATATTGAAAGTGGGTTTTGTTTTAGCAGGGCATCAATTACAACCAATGGGAATCAACTTATTTATAACCCATCTTTTGATTATTTTATATATAATATTGATCAAACTGGGTTTCATAAGAAATATTTCATTGATGTTGGTAATCGACAATTGCCTCTAGGGTACAATGAAAATATTACAAACAGCGATTTTTCGAAAAAATACATGTCACTAGAGAGAAATTACATGGTTCTTTTCCAAAGTGTTTTTGAAACAGAGAATCATCTTGTCGGATTTCTAGACTATAAAAGACAGATGATCCCTTTCTATTTTGCGAAAAAGTCGGGCAGATTAATTTGCAATAAGTATTACAGCTATACTTCAAAATACCCCTTCGGTCTAGTTAGACAATTAAACACTTGAGGTAATATATTTAATGGATACATTGAACCATCACAAATAATAAATTTAAAAGAGCAATGGAATAAAGATCCGAGAATGATGGCTGAAATTCCCAAAAAAGTCAGAGATCTTGCAGAAAAGATAAGAATGAATG
>JAQIBQ010000593.1 GCA_027859005.1 Prolixibacteraceae bacterium
AAGAAATAAAAAATCGATGGTAAAATAGCCGATACTTAAACTTTAAATCAGATTAAAGTTCCCAATCTAAAAAATTTTACTCGATTTTGAAAAAAAGGTTTGTTTTCTTGCCGACACTAAATAAGAAAATTGCAAGTATTGAAGGAAGTACAATACTCAAAAAGAATTTTCGCATATTACCTGAATCCATTGTTGTTGGTTTTAGCTATTGAAGATACAAATTATACCGATTGTTAAAAAGCATGAGCCATTTTTTCGCACACTCAAAAATGTCTTTGTTTTTATACATCGGCATTTCACCAATATAAAAATGAATAAAAAATAGCCTATTCATTTTTATAATTGGTATTATAGTATAAAAAAACCTGTCTGAAAGCAATGTAATTTACATTGAAACAGACAGGATTATATTATCATTAAACGTCAGTTCCATAATAAAACAGATAGTATAGAACTGGAATTCAGAAACAAAATAAGAATTCCACCTGTAAGAGTGAACTGACGAGTCATTGGATATTGGTCATAGGGAAAAGGTCATTTTTTGAAACTATATCTTTATTTTCACTATTGACTATTTGACTTAATGACTCCTGATTAAAAGGCCATTATCATTTAGCTACAGGTTATTACGATTAAAAGAAATAATACATGGCAATTAAGCCCCTAATATTAGTTACTGTAGAAAAAGAGCTTGCTTTATAATTTACATCGAAATCGGAACCGTAAGTAGCAGTAGTAGTTTCCAACTCAAAAGCCAAACGTGTTTTACCTGAATTAAATATTAAACGAGGAGAAATGCGCCACAAATTTGAAATATTAGTGCCTAAACCATATACCGCATTTGATTTATCGGACATACTTTCCTTGGCACCCAAGTTTGACGTATAGCCTGCAAATAGTCCCAATTGAACTTTTCCATTGGTATGAATTTCGCCCCAATAGGTCATGCTTTTCAGTGGTGTATAAGACAATTGTCCGGTTGTAGAGTTTAGAACTTCTTTAACAGCAAATCCACTTATAGCCAACACATCGGCAAGGTTTTCGCCATAACGTGCTTCTAATTTAATAGTAACAGGTTTGGTAGTTATTTTAGCATAAGCTAGTGCAGATAATCCGGCAACCTTTTCATTCACTTGGTAGATATTTTCACCAACTGTACTTTTTAATCGTGGTACAATTATTTTGTATGCAGCTCCGGCACCAGCCTTAATTTTATCGGATCCGTATTGCAATTGCAAATGCACATCGGGTAAGGATGAATTTCTTAGGTAAGAAGAATTTATACCATCAGGTCCTCTGGATGTATAATCACGTTGAGCCAAGTGGGCAGCTACAATTTTTAATGCACCCATTGCATAGGTAAAACGAATCTGCGGGTTTCGAGCAAAAGATTGCAAAGGTGTACCGGTATTGAATGAAACGGTGCCAGGGAAACAGTCGGTTACAAACAATGGATTCCAATACTGCCCGGTCAGTAATTCTGCTTTTTCCCAGTTTAGTTTTATAAATGCGTGTCGCATTCTAAAAAGGTTGATATTATCGTTCGATTGAGCAAAAAAGTCACCTTCTACAACACCTAAAGTTTTTGCACCAAACGCATCGGGGCCAGTAATAGCAACCTTTAAGCGCGATTGCAAAGACAGTAAATTTACACTACTGCGTGCATTAATATCGTTCCCATTGGCATCATTTTCTGGTGCCGATGGCCACAATAAGAAATGACCTTCGCGTGCAGTAACCGTTTGTCGAGAATCCATAAAGAAATCGTTCTTTATAAAACCAGAAAACTTGATCCCAACTTTTGCATCTTGTGCAAAAATTGCAATGGAAGAAGTTAAAATGAAAATGTAAATAACTATTCGTTTCATGAGTTTATGATTTAGATTTTTCTTCAATATTATCCTTTTCAGGTGGAAATATTTTTTGAAACATATTCTGTTTTCGTACAGGTTTTCCCATGAGTTTATTCAAATTATTTTCGGCAGCCAAATTTCGATCCCATAATTCAAGAGCTTTGGCATAACATACAATTGCCTCTTTGTAATTCTCACGATGCCGGTACACAATTCCTCTATTTGTATAAGCAACAGACAAGCGACGTGGTGTTTCAATTTGCGCCTCTTTCATTTCTTTAATTCGCTTAAGTACAAAACGTTTTTGCATTTTAGGTGAATAATTCTCAAGACTAATCAGAAATTGATTATTCAAACTATTCTTCAATCCTTCTTCAGAATTATCGCCATAAAGTTTAAGCCAATTTTCATAGTACGAAATACTTTTTTGAGCTGCTCGTTCACTTAAGGTAAGCAACGAATCTTTTGAAAGTGTATGTAATCCATCTAAACTCAAACTATTGCTTTCAAAAAAAATGGCCATCGATAAATAAGCAGCTGCTCTATTGTTTTGAACTACTCCAATTTCAAAAGAAGTTTGGTAATAGGGAAATGCAGCATACACTGCTTCAATTGAATCAAGCAAATTAAAAACTGCAATGAAGTCGTTATTTTGCACATAGCTATCGTATTTACTATACAAATCACGCGCTTCAACAATCCGAGGATCAACCGAATTGTTTTGATAGGTATAAAAGAGGTTGGCAATACCAAAACCAAGTAAAACAAGAACACCCATTGTTAGTATGAGTGTTCTTTTGGGATTCTTTGAAAACATTAAATTTAGTTTGGTTTGTACTATCTCAATTCAGAAGGTAGTATGAACGATGCAATCTATTCGATTCTACAGATTACTTCATTTCATTTGCAATGACTACATTTCAAATATTGTTTAACTATGTACTTGTTCAATTAAGAATTTTCTTATTTCAACAGGAGTTTCTTTGGTTAACAACGAAACAACAATATTCGCAATAATAGCCAATGGTGCACCTATCCATGCAAAATACCAAGCTTCTAAATAATAGCTGATAAAGTCGTGGAATGGAAGTACAACACCTTGTTTTCCTGCTACAAAATAAGTGATTGATATAATTGAAATTAAACCTCCTGCAATAAGTCCTGCGAAAGCCCCCTGACGGTTTGATCCACTCCACCAAATCCCTAATAAGAACAATGGGAATATGGTACAACCAGCCAACGAGAATGCTACAGCAACCAATTGACCAATTAAACCCAATTGTAATAAAGCAATCATAGTTACAATAAAAGCCATCGCAACTGTTCCAAGTCTAGCCATCAACAATTGTGTTTTTGGTGATGCTTTAGGGTTAATCACTTTTACATATAAATCATGTGAGAAGGCAGAAGCACCAGCAACTAATAAGCCAGATACAGTTGAGAATGCAGCAGATACTCCTCCTGCCGCCAGCAAACCAACAATTAATGGATGGATGTTGCCCAACTGAGCCGTATACACAACAATTGCATCTTTCGACAATTTTCCAACTTCAGGATGAGCCGATAAAATTTTTCCAAAAGCAGAATAAACAGGAGCACTCCAGTATAGCAAACAAATGAAGAACAATCCCCAGACTACTGACCAACGTGCATCACTCGCTTTAGGTACTACATAAAAACGCTGAATAACGTGAGGCAACCCGGCTGTTCCAATCATTAGCGAGAATGCGATTGCCATCCACTGAAAGTAAGTTTTTCCGGTTGCAGGATCCCAAGGCATAGAATACTCGGGCGATGCAGTGATCGCAAAACTATGTCCCATGGAATTGACCATTTCTGCAACACCAGCACTTTGAATACCATTTGTAATGTCTGAAACCACTGAACCGTAACCAATTTGAGGCAAGATCCAGAAGTAATCGAATTTAAATGTTAGAATAAAAAGAGGTATTAAGAACGATACAATTATGATAACGTATTGTATTTGCATGTTTTTAGTAACACCCAACATTCCTGAAATTAGTGTATAAACCAATACTACCGATCCACCAATAATTACTGACCAGGTATAATCTAATCCTAAAATCCATTTGAACATTAAGCCTATTCCGGCAAATTGTCCTACACAATACGAAATTGAAATAAGTATGGCAATAATAGCACCAGTTGCCCTTAGTGTTTGAGAATAGTAACGGTCGCCAATAAAATCGGCTGCCGTATATTTTCCGTATTTACGAATTTGCCCAGCCATAAGAATAAGTAATAATACATATCCTCCTGTCCAACCCACAACATAGGCTAAACCATGGTAACCCGAGCCATACATCAATGCTGCCATTCCTAAGAAAGAAGCAGCACTCATCCAGTTTGATGCAATAGCCATACCGGAACCGGTACGAGAAATACTGCGTCCTGCAGCATAAAAATCATTGGTATCTTTAGCACGAAAGATTATTCCAACTAAAACAAAAACACATAATATAGTTATGAGAATTATGGCTGGACCGACTTTAAATCCGCCTTCAAGTTGAGTTGCCGCCGTAGCTGCGTTAAGCATTTGTGGCAATCCTAGTATAAATATTGGAAGTATAAATTTCTTCATCGTTTTCATTTTGAAATGTTACTAATCAGCAATTGACATTCTTTTGTTGTAGGCATCAACACGTACACAATAAGCGTAACAAAGGCCAATGAACAGGATCAAAAGAAAAACTGCTGTATAAAAATAATGGAAAGGAAAACCAAGAAATTTCGTATCGGTTAAAACCGAACGATTGTGAATCGTATACAATGGCATGCATGCTTCAATTATAGCTTTGTTTTCTTCCGTAATAACTTCGGTTAGAGATGAGTTCAATTCCAAAGGTAGAATCTCAGACAATACTGTACCAGGTTGGAGACCAATTACTGGCTGCACCAAGGCTTTCAACTTTAATTTTGAAGTAACATAATGGTCATCAGTAACTAATTTAGCATTGGAAGTGGCTTCTTCAAAATGAATTAATGCATTTCCAATTGCCACTTTTTGGGCAGAATCAGCTAATTGCATGGTTGCCCAACTTATTCCGTTATCTAAAGCTGCTCGATGCTCACTTGCAATAAATACTTTACCCGCAACGTGTAAAGTAGAGTGAGCAAAAGTTTTTATTTCATCAATACTAGCATTGCCTGCTTTAACATTCTCCCATACTTTTTCGAATGCAGTTAACTCGGGCTCAGGTGTAGGTTTTTCGAGCACATATAGTGCTATTTGAAAACCAAATATTGCAACAGCCCAAATACTTACCAACCAAAGAACCATATTCCTGTTATGCAAAGCTCTAGGAGTAGTTGGTCGAAAAAAGCTAATGTGATAATCATTTTTTTCAGATACCATTAGTTAAATAGTTTATAGGTTTAGACCTTAAATATAGACAAAGGTTATAAATTATTAACTACTAACTATTTACAGGAAGTCCATCAAGACACATTTAGATAAATAGATATAATTGAAAATCTGCATATTAGGAAGGCATCAAAAATGCTAACTTTCTGAACTATTGTTCAATACAAAACCCCCAAGTCGCCACTCCCACTTGAATTCCATACAAACCAAATGGAATGAAATAGTAATTTTTAAAAAGGCAGCTTTATTCAATACTATTTAAAATGAATATCAACAAAAATGCTTTTTTTAATAGCCAAAAAGTGAACAACAAAAAAAGGCAGAAGAAAATCCTCTGCCTTATCGTAATCAATATATTTTTTCATTGTTGTCCGATTAATATCAAGTTTAAATTTACTTGCTAAGCCTGTCACTGTAAGTAACTGATCATCTGCTTGGGCTAAAGTCCTTTCTTCAAAGAGATATAAATTACCCCGACATTAATGTCGGGGCATTTGAAATCCAGTCAATTATGGGCTTTAGCCCAACATTATTTTTTTAATCGAACACTAGTGATTACTTCATAAACTTGAGGGGAATTAATATTTTTTAAAGAAAAATGTTTGAAACAATTAATCATGAATAAGATGATCTTGTTTTGGAAAGAATATATTTAATTTCAAATGCTTTGCAAAATCTGGAATTTGGTAATTCTTCATTAGACGAATGCTAGCTGGCAGGGCTCTTCTGTTTTTTGGATACAAAACTGAAGCAAAAAATGTCAGGGCTCAAAAATCTGTATCGACGCGTGCCCGTAATTGAGAATCTGCATTTTAGCTAATTTGTTGTTTTGTCCGAAAAGGAACTTGTTTACAGTTACAAATTTCGTATTTGTACTAACAATTAATCCTGCACTCTCAAACAGCCTTACCTTTCACGCAGAATTCCTTTCCATACAATAAATTACGACTTGATGGGCTTGTGCTTTTAGGTCAGTTGCTAGTGCTGAAGTTCTCACAAAAATTTCTACTCCCAACTTGTCGATTGATTGGTAATCCTGTTTATAGTATAAAACATAAAAGCCACTCCGAATAAACGGAATGGCTTTAAATTGGAAATGCTTAAATAATACTATGACTTCTAATTATTAAACTTGTTTTGTTTTTGATGCAACTTTTACATTTAACCATCACATAAAAATGTAAAAAGAAATGTATCGTATAATCCTGAACAGCGGGTTAAATATGCATTTAAATTTATTTTTTCTTTTTACTGTATCATTTTTATTCTCATTAAACTAAATGCCACCAACCGTTCCGGTGAATACACTCCACCGGAGGCGGTGGCAAGGTTAGTGGTTATGAAAATAAAGGTATTGTCTAGAGTCGGCAGTCATTTGTTTTTAGTTGTCGGTAAAAGAGTATTGCATTTTGTCTTTCCTATCTCTCCTTATCTCCAAAACGTTCTACCAAAAACTTTCTGACTACAGGCTTATTCTATTTATCAATTGTAAGCTGATTCACCGTGTTCGTAAACATCTAAACCTTCTTCTTCAATAGTTTTAGATACACGTAACACTTTTGCTTTCTTAAGTATGAAGAATAAGATAAGTCCAGTTCCGAACGCCCATGCAAAGAATGCAAGTACCCCAACTGCTTGGATACCTAATAGTTTAGCTCCATGTCCGTAGAATAAACCTTCGCTTGTTGAGAATAAACCAACAGCCAAAGTACCGAAAGCACCAGAAATACCGTGAACAGAAACTGCTCCAACAGGATCGTCAATTTTTAATATTTTATCGAATAATTCCACAGCGAATGGCAAGATAAAGCCAGCAAGAATACCAATTGCAACAGCACCCATTGGATCAACGGCATCACAACCTGCAGTTATCGCAACCAAACCAGCCAATGCACCATTCAAAGAAATTGACAACGTTGGACGCTTATAGCGTATCCAGGCAACAATCATTGCGGTTACGGCACCAGCTGCAGCAGCCAAGTTTGTGGTTACGGCAATATGTCCAATTGCAACAGCATTGTCGGTACCAGCAGCAGCTAATTGAGAACCAGGGTTGAATCCAAACCATCCAAACCATAAGATAAATACACCAAGTGCGCCTAACAATAGGTTGTGTCCGGGGATTGCTCTAGGCTTGCCATCTTTACCGTATTTTCCAATACGAGGTCCAATTATCCATGCTCCTGCTAAACCAACCCAAGCACCAACACTATGTACAATAGATGATCCTGCAAAATCATGGAATCCCATTTCACTTAGCCATCCACCACCCCAAGTCCAGTGACCAGAGATTGGATAAATTACAACGGAAAAAACAATTGTAAATATAAAATATGCACTAAAATTGGTTCTTTCTGCCATGGCTCCCGATACAATTGTTGCAGCGGTAGCACAGAAAACTGTTTGAAAGAACAAATCAGCATAATCTGAATAATTGTCACCATAACCATCGCTCATAAAGAATAGGTCTGGCATTCCTATAAATCCACCAATTGAATCGCCATACATAATTGTAAAACCGATAATCCAATATAGTAGTGAACCTATAGCAAAGTCCATTAAGTTTTTCATTAACATGTTTGCAGTATTTTTAGAGCGGGTAAAACCTGCCTCTACCATTGCAAAACCTGGTTGCATAAACATTACCAAAAATCCGGCAATTAATAACCACATGTTATCTATACCTATCTGTAGGCCTTGTAACGTTTCTTCCATGTTGTTAATTTTTATTCTATTAATATTTTCTTTCTGTTTAAAACTTAAATATTGAATTTGGCTTAAGCCTCTTCATCTTTGATATACAACGATTCGTCACCAAATTCTCCGGTTCTGATTCTGTATGATTCTTCAATATTTACAATAAATATTTTACCGTCGCCGATCTCTCCAGTACGACCAGATTTCATAATGGCTAATACTGTCTTTTCAACATTTTTGTCGCGAACAATAATTGATATTTTTGTTCTTTCGATTGTGCTTGTGTCGTATTTGATACCACGGTATATACGTCCCTGACGGGCTTTGCCTATACCACGAACATCCCAGAAAGAAAAGAAATCGATACCAGCTTCTGATAAAGCATCTTTTACTTCTTCAAATTTTGATTTTCTTATTACTGCTTCTATTTTTTTCATTACTGTAAAATTTAAATTATTCACTAAGATTGAGTCTTCACTTTCAATTTGAAAATTAAAGTGAAATACCTACTGCAATAAAGAAGCCACCGGTTGAAGGGTTTAGGGTTACAGAGCCAGAAACAGGCAATGTGAATTTTTCTGTAATTTCAATTTCTTTAGAAGTAGAAAAACTAATATTACAAATCGTAAATGGAGCTTCCTCGTCTCCTATTTCTTCATCACCATCTTCGTCAACCCAAGTATATAATCCGTTTCCAGCACCTAGGGCTAAATCAAACGCACCAAAAGAATACGACGCTTCTAAATATGTATCATCAACATCAAACCCAGTTGTCAACATTTGAGCTGCAGTAATTGAAAAATCACCAACAGAATAACTTAACATAGGCTCAAGTAGGTGAGAATCACCAATCAACCAATCACCACCGAAATAATAATCAGTAACAGTAACACTTAATCCAAAGTCAAATGAATATCCTGCGTACAAGTCCATTTCCAAAGCTTCTTCAGTCGAAGCATTAACTGATCCCCATGCACCAACAGATAGGCCGCCAGTGGTATAATCTACATAAGGCTGAATTGCTGGACCATTTCCAAATTTTGCACCACGCCAGATATAGCTACTATAAATATCTACTCCCGTTGATACCTGAGCTTGTGAAGTCATTCCTGAAATGGTTAACACAACTAAAACGATTAAAGCGTAAATTTTTTTCATAACAACAATTTTTTTTGGTTATACTTCATTAATTAATTTCTAGCTTTTGAAACACTAATTGTTGTGTGTGCGACTTTTTTGATGAGTGAGTCTCTTAATGTTTCTCGGTTCAAAAG
>JAQIBQ010000599.1 GCA_027859005.1 Prolixibacteraceae bacterium
GAATGTAAGTTTTGTTGAGTTCTGGCAGGATAACCAAATACCATTGTAAATTCACCTTCGTTTAAACCTGAAATGTTTATTGGTAAAAATTTCTTCGGTTTATAAGGAATATTGTTGGGTGAATAATCGGCTGGTTTATTCGTAGAATCAGCATATATTCGAAACATAGAAAAATCACCTGTATGGCGCGGCCACATCCAATTGTCGGTATCGCCTCCAAACTTACCAATTGCCGATGGTGGAGCGCCAACCTAACGTACATCGGTAAACTTCTCACTAATAATTAAAAAGTATTGATTTCGATTGAAGAATGATTTTATTTTTCCTTTGTAATGACTTCCTTCAATGGCTTCGTCAATCAGAATGGTTGAGTTTTCTTTAATTTTGGAATTAATACTAAAATCTGTGAACAAAGTATCGGTGCCGGCTAGTACTTGTTCGGTAACGTCTTGCATTTCAACTAAAATTGAAACCGATAAACCTTCGTTAGGCAATTCTTCTTTACGATTCATGGCCCAAAAACCATTGGTGAGTATATCGTTATCGATGGAACTGTGCGACTGTATTTGACTGTAACCACAATGATGGTTGGTAATCATTAAACCATCAGGTGAAATGATTTCACCAGTGCATCCCCGCCCAAAAAGGACAATAGCATCTTTTAAACTAGAATTGTTCACATCGTATACATCGCTTACCGAAAGTTGAAATCCCATTTCTTGCATTTCTTCAATGTTTTTATTTAGCAACATTGGAATCCACATGCCTTCGCGGGCAATGCTTGAAAACGAAAGAAAAATTAGTAATAGAAAAGCGACTATTTTATTGGTCATGCGAGTTGTTTTTTGAAATACAAAAGTAATTTAATTTAATTTAATTGGATAAAAATGACTAATGCCAATTTTTTAGGGTGAATGATGAATTATCTGTCTTAAGATTGTAAAATATAATTTTCACCTACTAAAATTCAAGTTCTTTTACCATGCAATGCTTGTTTAATATTGTATGTTTGAAATCTATTTATTATTTAAGTTCTTCATTTTATATGCGTTTACTTGTAGGTCTTCTTTTGTTAATTTCCTTTTCAAACTTAGTTCAGTCACAAAATACTACTGTTCGAGTTAATGAGTTTATGGCTGATAATGCAAGTGATATTACTGATGCTGAAGGTGATTTTTCGGATTGGATTGAATTTTATAATCCAACGAATGAAACGATAGACCTTTCTGGTTGGACCTTAAGCGATGATAGTGAAGAACACAAACAATGGGTATTCCCAACTGTTAGTATCGGCGCTCATGATTTTTTAATTGTATTTGCTTCGGGCAGAGACCCCGTATTTGCAAATAATGAATTGCATACCAATTTTAAATTAAGTGCTTCAGGCGAATATTTGGGTTTTTTCGATTCTTATGGAAATTCTATATCTGAGTTTTCTCCAGCTTTTCCCGAATTGAAAGAAAATCAATCGTTTGGATTCTATACCGAAGCATGGATTGTTTTTGATGAAGCAACGCCTGGTTCTACAAATGAAATATCAACTTCAACCACTTTACCACAACCATCCTTTAGTGTTAAGCATGGATTTTATGAACAAGTTTTTGATTTGCAATTAAAATCAGAAATTGAAGGGCTATCTATTTATTACACACTAGATGGGAGCGATCCAAATTTTGAAAATGGACTCTTGTATCAAAACCCAATTTCAATTTCAAAGACATCAGTTGTAAGAGCGAGAGTTGTGGCAGCAAATGGAGCACAAAGCAATAGCTACACACAAAGCTATTTATTTAATAATGATATTATTCATCAAAATAACTCACCCGAAGGCTATCCGGAGTTTTGGGGAGAATTCATTGAGATTTTTGGACAAGCAAGTGCCGATTATGAAATGGATCCAGAAATTGCTTCTGATCCTACTATGGCTGAAAGAACGAAAGAAGCGTTAAAGGCCTTGCCTGTTATGAGTTTGGTAAGTGATAAAGGCAATTTTTTCTCAACAGAAATAAATGATGAAACGGGAGGTATTTATGTATACACTGGACCTCCTGGGCGTGAAGTTGGCTTGGGTTGGGAACGACCAACTTCAATGGAATATTTCGATGCAAATTCATCTAAATCGGTGCAGGTAAATTGTGGAATACGTTTGCACGGAGGCCACAGTCGAAGACCAGAGAAATCGCCAAAACATTCATTCCGATTGGTTTTTAAAAGTGAATATGGACCAGGTCGGTTAACTTTTCCTTTGTTAGGAGAAAATGCTGTTTCAGATTTTAATAGCATTGTTTTGCGTGCCGGTTATGGAAATTCATGGACTCATAGAGCTGCCGATGAGCGCGAAAGAGCACAGAATGGACGAGATACATGGAGCAAGGATACTCAACTTGATATGGGATATTTGGCTAGTCATTCAATTTTTGTACATCTGTTTATTAATGGTTTGTATTGGGGTATTTATAATCCTGGGGAAAGAATTGACAGTGATTTTGCCGAAAGCTATTTGGGTGGTAATTCCGATGATTATGATGTGATAAAGGATTATGCAGAAGCGCTTGATGGAAATAAAACAGCATGGAACAATGCTATTGCTATTGCCAATTCGGGAATGGAGTCTGATGAAGTATATCAACTTATTCAAGGGAATAATCTCGATGGTACTCGCAATTTTAATTACCAAGCTTATATCGATGTTGACAATTTGATTGATTACATGCTATTGAATTTTTACGGAGGAAATACCGATTGGGATCATCACAATTGGGTTGCAATTCGAAACAGAGTTAAACCTGAAAAAGGATTTCAATTTTTTGCCTGGGATCAAGAGCATGTGCTTAAATCGCTATTAGAAAATAATATAAGTGAATTCAATAGCAGGTGCCCAAGTCATATTTTTCAACGTTTACGATTGAACGAGAACTTCAGAAGAAGGTTTGCCGATAAAGTTTTAGAGCGTTGTACAAAGAATGGTGTTTTAACACCAGAAGCAAACCGTGAACGTTGGATGAATCGAAGCCGTATTCTCGAAAATGCAATTGATGCAGAATCTGCTCGTTGGGGCGATTACCGTCGTGACGTTCATCCTTATTTCTTCTCCGATACGATTGAATTATATACAAAAGACGAACATTGGTTGCCTGCTCGTGATTATCTAATGAATACTTATTTTAGAGATCGTACAAATCTTTTTTTGGAACAGTTGCAAGAAGCAGAATTGTATCCTGTTACAGAGGCTCCCTTTTTCCTCCTTAATGGAATTGAGATTTCACAAAAGGAAGCAGTTGTTGGCGATTTACTAGAAATGACAGCAGCTAAAGGAACAATTTATTATACACTGAATGGGAAAGACCCTGTGGTGTGGGAAGATGGCAACCCTTCTCTTGCTTTGGATGCAAAGCTATACAACGGGACTATTTCATTGCGTGAGTCGGCTTTTGTAAAAGCAAGAGCTTTTTACAACAACGAATGGAGTGCTATGCAAGCCCAAACCTTAGTTATCTCTGCTGATTTTTATGATTTAAAAATTACTGAAATCAATTATAATCCAGCTCCAATAAACGGTTTCTCAGATTCAGACTTTGAGTTCATTGAATTGAAAAATACTGGAACAGCTACCATCGATTTAGAAGGTGTGAAGTTTGTTGATGGTATTGAATACAAATTTCCTCCAAATAGTATAATTCCTCCCAATGGATTTATGGTGCTGGCTGCCAACGACTTGTTGCTATATTCTCGATACGAATATGCTGCTTTCGACGAATTTAAAGGTCAGTTGGCAAATGGCGGAGAGAAAATTGTTGTTGAAAATCCCAATGGAGAAACCATAATCTCATTTAGCTACGACGATGAGAACGGTTGGCCTACAGAGGCCGATAGTGAAGGAAAAACAATGGTTTCGGTTGATTTGAATCCAAGTAATTCCCAAAATAGTTTTACCGATTGGCGAGGCTCACACTACAATGGCGGTTCTCCTGGTGCCGATGATATTCTAAAGCTAAGTGCAAGTGAGATAATTACTAATAATTCAACCATTCAAATTCAGCATTATCCCAACCCATTCGCAAAAGTGAGTTATATCGATTACCAATTAAGCGAACCTTCTTTTGTCGAAATTGAAGTTTATACTACCATGGGAGAGAAGCTTAGTACGCTTGAAAGTTCATTTAAAGTTGCAGGACTCCATCAAGTTCAATGGAATGGAATGAACAATAACAGGATTCAACTTCCTAATGGAGTATACATATATCGAATGCAGGTGAAATCAGCAAGGGAGCATTTAATACTTACCCGGAAAATTATGTTGTTGAGGAATTGATTCCTTAGCTTTTGGTTTGTTTTATTAATCCTATCAGAATAAAATATTGAGCCAACATATAGGTGCTCATAATTAATAATCCACTGTGCGGAATACTTATCCAAAACTTATTGATGGACAATGAACTATCTGAAATTAGAAAAAATAGTACACCTGCAAGAATCCAAATAAAACTTGAATTACTCACACGTCCGTAACAATAGAGGGTATTTTGATAACAGTCTTTTATTATTTGTGAGACCTTTTCCAAATATTATGATATAGAATACATATGAAAGTAAAAATGCAGCAATTCCGGTTAAGAAGGAAAGTTCGCTAGTACCAGTAAACATAAGAAGTACATCGGCCAATAGTGAAAGCCAAAATGCAAAAACGGCCCATTTATAAATTGGATTCTTTTTATCCGCTAACTGTTCAAAAGCAGTAATACAGAAAAGTAAAATTTGAGGTTTAATAAATTTCTCCAATACTGTTAAATCTAAATAAATACATATTAATTCAATAATAAAAAGAATTGGAAACAGAAGGAGAATATTATTTTGTTTTTTCTTTTTTTTTAATCGCTTTTAGATTTTTTTGCATTAAATAGAGTAAGCATAAGGCTTTGAAATTTAATTGATTAACCATTAGATTTTTTACTTATTATTAATGTTTTCCATACCCGCCAACACCCATTTGAAATGTTGCTAAACCTTATGTGATGCCTGTATTTATTGAATAGGTCATATCGTGTTAATAGGCCTTTCAGAATGATTTATTTCACATATGTTTCTTACACTTAAGGGCGATTGATATGCTTATGATATTTAGTGAGCAAGGGTTTTCCCTTGTTGTAAAAGGGGTGTTTCCCTGTTCATTATTAGGGTTTTCCATATCAAATAGAATTAGTTGGATATGTATCTTTACATTGGTTTTAAAGATAAAGATTAAGCAAATTGAAAGGGTCGGGGAAAAAGATTTTTCATGGTTTGGTTAGATTGGTAGATAACG
>JAQIBQ010000608.1 GCA_027859005.1 Prolixibacteraceae bacterium
GCTAAAAGCTATTTCTGAGATAAACGATAAATCGATAGCACAATCTATAAATTACTTGAACGTTTCAAAATGCAAACTATCATTAATCATTAACTTCGGAGAGATACAACTTAATTATAAGCGTATTGTGAAATAACCCGAATGTTCTGCTGATCCGTACTATTCATATTATTGTAGTCGAAAAAGGCTTCAACATTTAATGAGACTGACTAATAATCTTAATTTCAGTTGGTAAAAATTGAAGGAAAAACTGATGAATTTGTTTTCTATACTAGTTTAATACACAACAAAGCGAGAACAGAAATTGCTGGTATAAAAAACTAAAAATTGGAACTCTATATATTAATAGTTTTGGCTATAACTTCACGATCCATAAAAGCCGATGCTTTTTCGTTAAAGTTTTCAGCTAATTCAGTTGTGTAGAAAACAACTTTAGAACCTGTAGAACAACATTTTTCAATTTCAGTATGTCTTTCGAGGTAATCTTTAAGTTTAAGAGCAACAATTGATCCTTGTTCAACCAATTGTATTCCTTCGGGCAAGTATTTCCGAATGCTTGAACTTAATAACGGATAATGAGTACATCCCAAAACGATGGTATCAATTGCCGGATCTTTTAAAAGTAAATTATTTAAATTTTTTTTAACAAAGTAGTTTGCACCATCAGATCCAATTTCATTATTTTCAACGATAGGCACCCACATGGGGCAAGCTTCTTGAACTACATGAAGATTACCCTTTGAAAGTTTTTCTAATTCAATTACATAGGAATTTGAAGATACCGTTCCGTTGGTTCCTAAAATTCCCACATGATTGTTTTTTGTAATTTGGAATACATCCTCTACACTTGGGCGAATAACTCCCAGAACACGCTTATTCGAATCAATTAAAGGAAGATCTTTTTGTTGTATACTACGCAAAGCTTTTGCCGAAGCGGTATTGCAAGCAAGAATGACCAATTCACAGCCCAAGTCAAAAAGTTTCTTTACTGCTTCGAGTGTATATTCGTAAACTACATCAAACGAACGAGTACCGTAGGGTGTACGTGCATTATCGCCCAAATAGATATAATCGTATTGAGGCAATACAGCGCGTATTTCTTTCAGAATGGTTAATCCTCCGTATCCTGAATCGAATATCCCTATGGGGCTTTTTCTACTCATGTTATTATTGGTCTCTGGTTGCTTGTTGCTGGATACTAGATACTGGATGCTAGATAAAAGCGAGCAGTACTCAATATTTCAATCCATCAGTTTATTCAGTATTTCAGTATTCAAACACGAATATAAAAAAAAGTCGCTTGCAAAATGCAAACGACTCTTTTGATCTATCATTATTGATAAAATTTCTATTCAATACCCATTTTCTTTTTCACCAATGGAAGTACATCAATACTTTGAGTTGATTTGTACAAAACAACACGTGAGCTAATGTCGAAAACATAAAGTAGTCCTTCTTCTTTAGCTACTTCGGCAATTGCTTTATCGGCTGCATCAAAAATAGGAACCATTAACTCCTGTTGTTTTTGTTGTAATTGCTGATCGGCTTGCTGACGGAAAGTGTCAATACGTTGTTGTTTCATTTGTATGTCTTCTTCCTTTGCTTGGCGAATAAGGTCTGATAATGTTTCACGATTCTCAGTATAATCAACATACATGTTTTGTAATTCTGTTTGCATAGTACCCAACATGGCTTCTAGATCAGCAGCTTCTTTTTCGATTACGGTTAAAGCAGCAGCACGTTCTGGCATCACTGTAATTAACTGTGAGATATCTAGATGTCCAAATTTAAGAGTTTGAGCATTTACCTGTGAAGCCAATCCGGCTACTAAAAAGACTATAAGAATTAAGATTTTTTTCATCTGTTTATTTTTTAATAATTTTTTGTAGCAGATGTAACGGTCCTTAAGGTTCGTTTCATCTTTTTTTTATAATTTATTTTCTTCTTTATTATTGTTTTACCGATGTACCGCAAATATAGAAATTAAGTTCAATTTCCTAATTATTATAGCCCATCTTTTCGAGTACCTGATCGCTCAAGTTATATTTAGGATCGGTATAAAGCATACTAAGACCACCTGATTTGTCGAAAATCACAGCATAGTTGCCATTCGATGCTAGATCCTTAATTGCATTGTAAATATCATCTTGAATAGGTTTCACCAATCCTTGGCGTTTTTTAAACAAATCGCCCTCGCGTCCGAAATACTTTTGCTGTAGGCTTCTGTATTCTTTTTCTTTCGAAACAATTACGTCTTCTCGTTTTCGTTTCATATCGTCTGAAAGCAAAACAGCCTCAGCTCTAAAATCGTTATACATTTGTTCCAATTCGGCTTGAATTGCCTCCAATTCGTTTTGATACTGTACTGAAAGCTGATCGAGTTGTTCTTGAGCAGCACTATAAGCAGGAATATTTTCTAAAATATATTCAGTATCGACAAAAGCATATTTTTGAGCAAAACTAATAGCGGTAAAAGCTACAATTGCAAGGAATGTTAATACTATACGTTTCATAATTTCTATTTTTTATATTTAGCTGTTTCGCAGTAAGACAACATTCGTACCAAAGCTAGAATTGCTGTCCAATAACAAAGGCGAACTGGCTTTTTGCCGATGAAACTTGACCATTATTAGGCATATCGAAACCATATCCCCAGTCGATCCCTAAGAGACCAAACATTGGTAACCAAAACCTTACACCTACTCCAGCAGCTCTTTTTATATCGAAAATGTTAAAATCCGTAAAATCGTACCAACTGTTACCTCCTTCGAGAAAAGCCAGTGCATAAATTTGTGCCGATTCTGACAATGTAATAGGATAACGCAATTCTATAGTTGCTTTTGTATAAATATTAGCAGCAGTACCTCCACCCGAAGTTGAAGTAATACTGTTGTTGCCATATCCGCGTAAACCGATGTTGTCCGATCCATAAATATCGTAGCCACTCATACCGTCACCACCAACCTTAAAACCTTCCAAAGGTGATTTTCTATTTACATTATAATAACCTAACAATCCAAACTCGTATTTAGTATGTAATACTAATTTATCAGCTTTATCGAGTGGCGTAAACCACTTGGCATTAAATGTCCATTTATGGTATTCTAAGAAGTTATATTTCTCTTTGTTAGCCATATCAACATCACTATAATCCTTTCCATTCAACAACGAATAAGGGGGTGTGATTTCAGCTGTTAAGCTAAAAGACGAACCTCTACGAGAATACAATGGATTATCGATTGAATTACGGCTAAATGAAGTTTTAAAACTAAAGTCGTTAATATCACCTGATGTTAAGAAATAATAGTACCAATCTTTAAGGTTATAATGTTGTAAAGAAACTTCGTGATAAATAGTGAAATAATCATCTGGCCATTCCAAGCGATATCCATAGCCCAAGGTTGCACCATAGGTAATTTGCCAACCGGTAACTTCAGCATTGGTATAATCACGTTGAGCACCATAACCGCCATAGCCACTACTTCCGTAACTACTACCATAACCACCGCCATATCCACCATAACCAGTACTACCGTATCCACCATATGGATTATTGTATTGATAGGCAGCGGTACTTTGAGTTAGTTTTGAATAGTATACAGATAAGGAAAAGTTATTTGGCTTATTACCACCAAACCAAGGCTCCATAAAAGTGAAGCTATATTGTTGATAGAATTTACCATTGGTTTGAGCACGCAAGCTTAAGGTTTGACCATCGCCTGAAGGCAGTGGTCTCCAAGAATCTTTGTTGAAAATATTTTGGGCTGAAAAATTGGTAAACTTTAAACCAACAGATCCTACAAACATTCCCATACCCCATCCACCGGATAATTCAATCTGGTCGTTGGCACGTTCAATTAATGTGTATTTGATGTCAACAGTTCCATTTTCCTGATCAGGAATTGGATCAATACCAATACGCTCTTGATCGAAGTGACCTAATTGTGCCAACTGACGGTAGGAGCGCATTAATTTTGATTTACTAAATAAGTCACCCGGTAAAGTATACAATTCACGACGTGCAACTTGCTCGTGGGTTTTTGTATTTCCTTGAATAATAACTCGATCGATTGTTGCTTGCTTACCTTCATAAATACGCATTTCCATATCGATTGAATCACCTTCAATATTAACCTCAACGGGTGTTAGGTTAAAGAATAAGTATCCGTTATCGAGGTATAGATTTCCAACGGCATCATTATCACTCGTAATTCTTTCATCAAGTTGTTTTTGATTGTATATGTCGCCTTTTGTTATACCTAAATAAGCATTTAAATAGGGTGCTGGATAAATTGTATTACCCACCCATTTTATGTCACGTAAGAAGTATTTGTTTCCCTCTTCAATCCATATATCAATACGAATTGTAGTAGAACCTTCAACTTTAGAAATGCTATCTTTTGTAATTATTGCATCACGAAAACCAAGTTCGTTGAACTTGTTAATCAAGTTGATTTTATCCTCTTTGTATAAATCTTCTTGGAATTTTTTAGGTCTGAAAAAATTACGCCATTGTTTATCGTTGGTTTTTTTCATTGCTCTGTTCAACTTGTGCTCAGAAACCTGACTTACACCATGAAATACAATTTGCTCAACTTTTACTTTTTCTTTCTTGTCGACATATATTTCAAGGATTATTGAGTTTTCTTTTTCCTGATCATCACGCTGTACGATATTGACTTCGGTATCAAGAAATCCTTTTTCTTTAAAAATACCAGTTATAATACGTTCAGCATTCACAAGCTGTGCATCAACAATTTGACCACCTTCGAGTAATAGAACCTTCTCCTTAATATCTTCGAGCTCTGATTTTTTCACTCCATGATAATTCACCGACGATAAACGTGGTCGCTCACGCAGAAAAATTTCAAGATATAATTCATCGTCAATAATTTTGGTTGCATTAACCTTTACATCGGAGAACAAACCTTGTTTCCAGAATTTCTTTATTATTTGCGTAATTTTATCACCAGGCACGGTAATCTCGTCGCCTATCTTAATCCCTGAATATTCTTTCAGCATGTCTTTATCGAGGTAACGAATACCAACAATTTCAATTCCACCAATTGTATATTCACGAGGGCTAGAATAGTAAATTGAAAAATTTGTACTGTCGGGTATTTGTGACCAAACGCTGGTAAGTATTAATAATAAAAGGGCTGTTACAGAAAGTTTCTTCGCCATTACTTCAAATTAGGTTGTTGTACTTGTTCACTGGTTTTGCCAAATCGGCGTTCTCTTTGTTGAAAATTACAGATGATCTCGAAAAAATCTTCCTGTGAAAAATCGGGCCATAATTTTGGAGTAAAATATAACTCTGAATAAGCCAATTGCCACAATAAAAAATTACTTAATCTCGATTCACCACTCGTCCTGATCATTAACTCAGGATCTGGTATTTCAGCGGTGGCAAGATAGCTATCAAAGAGTTCTCGTGAAATATCTTCGGGGGTTATTTTTCCTTTTTTAACATCGACTGCAATCGTTTTAACAGCATTTATGATTTCCCAGTGCGAACTGTAGCTTAATGCCATCACAACTGTTAATCCGGTATTGTTTGCAAGCTTGGCTACCATCTTATCAGTTTCTTTACGAACTCTGCTTGGTAGACTATCTCTGTCGCCAATTATTTGAAGGCGAACATTATTTTTGTTGAGATCCTCAGCTTCGGCTTTAATTACATGTACTAATAGGGCCATTAAAGCATTCACTTCGTACTTCGGACGATTCCAATTTTCGGTAGAAAATGCATACAATGTAAGAAACTTAACTCCTGCTTGAGAAGCAGCTTTTATTGAAGCACGAACAGCTTCAACGCCATGTTCATGACCGAATGTTCGGTCGCTACCACGTTGGGCTGCCCAGCGTCCGTTCCCATCCAGTATAATGGCAACATGCTGCGGTACTTTACTACTATCTATTTGATCGAAACAACTCATTAATCATTTATACTATTATAAGCAGGACAAGGCTTTTTGCCCCAATAAAATTTATACGTCAAAGTTAAACCAAAATAGGTAATCCAGTCATTATTATGGAATAAATCATTTACCTTTTCGAGGTTTACAATACCATACGGATCAGACTGGTTATCAAGTTCATCGTTAAATAATTTTCTAGCTGAGACTTCGGCTCCTACGGCCCAACTCTTTGCAAAAGCATATTTTACTCCTGTTCCAAAAGGAATACTTCCAGTAATAACAGAATTACCATTAGTTCCTTGGTAGATGGAAAAACCGATCCCATAAAAAACATAAGGACTAAATTTCATGTGTTCAACACCCAATAAAAAATCTAAGTAATTAATCTCAAAATAAGCACCTAAATCAACTACCGATTTATTGAATGAAATAAGCGATTGCTCGTTATCCAAATAACCACTAGCCCCAACTTTTCCATACAAAGCATTAATTCTTAAACTATAGCGTGAGTTGAAATTATAACGATAAAAACCGCCATAATTCAAATTCACAGATTGTCCTATTTTCAATTTTGAATAATCGCTAATAGGAACAGCTCCACCACCAAACAAACCAATATCAGCAGTTTGCTGCTGTGCAAGTAAGTTTGCCGAAATGGCCAGAAACAATAGATGTAAAAAAAAACGCTTCAAGGGCATAATTCTCATATGTTTTCGTGCTAAAATAAAAATCCGGAGGCAAAAAATCGTTGATAGATAATGTCCCGGAATAGCCCAAAATCAACTCCTTTCAGAGAGCTACAAATGTAATATAAATATTGAAAAAACCTGATGGACTTTTTAGATAAACTGGCTCTTGAAATAAAAATTGTGAGACTGGTATAAAAAAAGCTAATTCCTTCTATCTGCCCCCCACATTAGCTTGTCTCTTAGAGTAGAATAAAACGATTGTCCGTCTAGTTTTACGATAGGAACCATTACGCCAGCTTTCCTTATTTTCAAGTGGGTAGAAAAGTCGAGAGGTTCAGAATGATGGTCGAATGAAACAAGAAACTGATTTCCTCTTCCTTTAATGCGTAGTTCGATCTCAACATTATCGGGGACAACAAACGGACGTACCGTTAGGTTATGTGGAGCAATTGGAGTAATTAGCAAACCAGCCAAGTCGGGCATTACTACAGGTCCACCAACACTTAAAGAATATGCAGTAGATCCAGTAGGAGTTCCTACAATTAACCCATCGGACCAATAGTTGGCTAAAAATTCTCCATTGATAAATGTTTCTATTTTAATCATCGAAGAATTATCAAGTTTATGAACGGTAAGTTCATTTATGGCATAATCGAATCCTTCAAATAAATTTTTTGGTTTAATTAATTCCAACATTGAACGCTTTTCAATCAGGTAATCACCCTTTACTAACTGAGTTAGGGCTTCTTCTAAATTCTCACTCGATATATCTGCTAAAAACCCCAACCTACCACAATTAATTCCTACAATTGGAATGTTTCGTAAAAGAGCATAAGGCACAGCACTTAAAAAGGTTCCGTCGCCCCCTATTGACAATAAAAAATCTATCGGAAAATCAAATTCAACTCCAGGTTCAAATACTTCGAATTCATGAGTTTCAATTTTGAATTCAGTATTTAAAATGGATTTTAACTTTTTCAACAAAACGATATCAATTGAATTTTGCTCAAAAAAATTAAATATTCTTTGATAAATTGGTAAAAAATCTGACCTTACTTCGGTTCCGTATATTGCTATTTTCACTTTTACTAACTTGAAATTAAATATCCATGTACTTCATAAATAATTCGTAGCGCTCACTGTACATATCTGTTAACAATGAATCATCCATGTAAACCGCTTTTATATTATAATCATACCTTACAAAGGTTTGAATTATTGAAGATACGTCGGTAACATTTACTTTTAATGTCACATCCATCTCTTTGGTATTCTCTTGGCTTTTTGTATACAGGCTTATTACTTTAGCATCGTTCGATTCAACGATTTGCGCAATTTGTGAAAGAGAATAATCAATGGGATTTAATTCCAAAACAATAATAGCTCCGGTCTCTTTTGCTGCAACTAATTCAGTTAAATACAAAGCCAAATCATTAATGGTAATAGAGCCATAATACTCGTCATCCATTTCAAGTACAGGTAAAACCGTGACCTTAGTTTCCATTATTTTCTGAACCACTTCAAAAACATGTTGATTCACACGTATAAATGGATTCTTAAAGGATGCAATGTTTTCACCTATATTGCACATTTCCATTTCCAAATCATACACATCATCATCCGAAATCAAACCCAAATATTCACCATCTCTCACCAAAGGCAAATGTGAAACTCGGAATGAATCCATAATATTTATTGCTTTTTGTCCTGTATCAGAACAATTCAATAAAGGTAAAGTGTGCGATATGAGTTGTCGTGCTATCAATGGTCTATCTTTTAATCATCTATAAAATCAGCCACGTTCTGTTATATAGAATGGATGAAAATAACATTTAAAGTTGTAACTTGCAGCCCCAATATTTTAAGAATGACAAGGCTAAGTGTAAATATAAATAAAATTGCCACACTACGTAATGCACGTGGCGGAAATGTACCGAATGTAGTTGAAACTGCTCTTAATTGCGAAAAATTTGGTGCTCAGGGAATAACAGTTCATCCACGACCTGACGAACGACATATTCGATATGCTGATGTTCGGGATTTAAAAAAAGTTGTTCGCACTGAATTCAACATTGAAGGTTATCCTAATCAATCGTTTATCGATTTAGTTTGTGAAGTTGTTCCTGACCAAGTAACACTTGTTCCTGATCCGCCAGAAGCAATTACGTCGAATTCAGGTTGGGACACAATTAAGAACAAGGAGTTTCTAACGAATGTTATCGCTACTTTTCGGTCAAAAGGAATTCGAGTATCGATATTTACGGGAACCGATTTGGAACATATTGAAGGTGCAAAAACATGCAATGCCGATCGGATTGAATTGTATACCGAACCTTATGCAACAAATTTCCCTACATCACCTGATACAGCCGTAGCCGATTTTGTTAAAGCGGCCAATTTCGCAAACGAACTAGGACTTGGAATAAACGCTGGACACGATTTAGATTTGAAAAACCTTTCCTATTTAATTCAACATATTCCATTTATTAAAGAAGTATCAATTGGTCATGCATTAATTGCCGATGCCTTGTATTTAGGATTAGAAACTACTATTCATAATTATTTAGCCTGCATCAAATAAATGAACCTTTATTATAGAATAGAAGGCGAAGGAACTCCTCTCGTAATTCTACATGGACTTTATGGCTCATCGGACAATTGGATGCAAATTGCCCGAATGATTAAAGGATATCAGGTAATAGCAGTGGATCACAGAAACCATGGTGCATCGCCTCATTCAACAGATAATCACTTTGACGATATGGTAAGTGATTTGGCTTGGCTTTTTCACGAACTTGAAATAGAAAAAGCACACCTACTTGGTCACAGTATGGGAGGCAAGGTTGCCATTGCTTTTGCGTTAGATTATCCCGAAAAAATTCTTTCACTTACCGTAGCTGATATTACACCAAAAAATTATTTGAGAACACCAGCATCGGCTATTCAATACGATTTTCATAAAAAAATATTAGCTGTTTTGGGCTCTATCGATCTAAGTCTTTTCAGCTCAAGAAAAGATATTGAGAAAATATTAGAAAATCAGTTACCCGAAAAATTTGTACGTCAGTTTATACTAAAAAACCTACAACGAAAGGATAAGAAATTTGAATGGAAAATTAATGTCCCTGTTATTTCTGAAAACCTTGAACACATTATTGAAGGCGTAGACAGTAACGAATACCTCGACAGAATTCCAATTACCAATTATCCGGTTTTATTCATTAAAGGAGAACTATCAAAATATATACAAGAAGAAGATAAAGCGATCATACTAAAAATGTTCCCCGATTCGAAAATGGAAATTATTAAAAATGCAACTCACTTTTTACATGCCGAAAAGCCAATTGAATTTGAGCAAATACTTACTAA
>JAQIBQ010000055.1 GCA_027859005.1 Prolixibacteraceae bacterium
CGATCACTCTCCTTAAAAAGCGCTGCAAATAAAGTTCATCTTTTTGAATTGACCAAATAAAATTGAAAAAAATAGTTTAAAAAATCACACTTCACTATTTACACTACAATTAGATTACATAATTTTTTGACGAACCCACTCATAAAGAGCTATAGCTGTGGCATGTGACACATTTAACGACGTGCATTTCCCGGTTAAAGGAATGTGTACAATTTGATCACATTTCGCCAAAAAATTGGTTTCAATTCCTGATTTTTCGTTGCCAACCACCAACGCAATATTCGAAGGCAACTTAGTTTTGAAAATATTTTTTGAATTTGTGGCTGTTTCTAAAGCAACAAATTGAAAACTTTCAGGTATTTTACTTTTAATATCATCAGCAGAAATAAACTCGAAGGGCATTCGCTTATAACTTTCTCCTGCTGTTTTTCTGATATTTCGATGAGCCAAATGAATTTCGTCAACTACAAATAATACTTTTTCACAACCTACCGTATCTGCCAATCGTAAAAGATATCCATAATTTCCTGGTGTTCTCAACTTCCATGCAACTAGAATTGGAGCGGCTATACCTTTTGGCAATTGATAATTATTTTGTTTGAAAAATTCAACCGAATTGGTTTCCATATATTTTGTTAAAAATTACGAGTTTACAAATTAATAGAGTTTTATTTTTCTTCCCAACGATTAAAGGTTTAAATATAAATAGTGTTTAGCTAAAGTACATTTATTATTTTTGAGAAAAATTTAAAGTACCGATGAAGAAACTGTTTCTGTTTTTAAGCTCAATCCTTCTAATATGTTTTTTTCTTTCTTGTGGACCTTCACAACGAGAAATGGCTGTTCGACAAATCAATAGTGCCAAACAATCAATTTTAAATGGTGATACGTTACAATCCATTTCAAAACTTGATTCTGTTTCGAAATTGTACCCTAAAGCAGAGATACAAATTGGGGTTGCTAAAAACATGACTAAAGAATTGTACCAGCAACTTAAAGACAAAAGAGTTCTTCAGTCAATAAAAAACGACTCGCTACTACAAGCACTCGAAAGCAAATTTATCAAAGAGAAAACCGAATTCGACACATACACGCAATACATCCCAAAGCGTCAAACGTTTAATCGTTCATGGGATCGATCTTTCTTACAAGTACATTTAGACGAACGAGGAGAGCTCTATTTGTCGAGTAACTACATGGGCAAGGAATGGTTAAGACATACTGGAATAAGGGTGTACGACGGAAAGCATCAAGCCAAATCGGAAAAAATTGAATTGGACAATCAGCTCAATCATCAAAGTGATTTTTTAGATCACAAATGGGAAAAAGTTAGCTATATGAATGGAAAGGCCGATTCAGTAATTCATTTTATTGCTGAAAACCCAACGCTTAACTTAAAGTGTGTATTTATAGGCAAACGCTATTATTACATTTTACTCGAAAAATATGATATCGAGTCAGTTATTGATGCTTTGGCTTTATCAGATGCGATCAAACGTCAAAAAGAACTCGCAATAGAAATAAAGGTTTATGAATCGAAAATTAAATTGTTATAGTAACTGGTCAATATTTTCGACTGGACGAGCCATTACAGCTTTATTTCCTTTTTCCACAATTGGACGTTGAATTAGCTTTGGTTCTTTCACCATTTCATCAATTAATTCATCATCAGTTAATTCTTTGCCCTTCAAGTTTTCCTTAAAATAAGTTTCGTCTGTTCGAACAATGTCGATGGTTTTTAAGCCTGTTTTTGCAATTAAGGTTTTCAATTCTTCGAGCGTAAAAGGTTCTTTCAAATATTGACGCACTTCATACTCTACTCCTTTTTCTTCTAAATAAGCTAAGCCAATTCTGCTTTTCGAGCAACGTGCATTGTGGTATATTATAATCATGTCAAGATAATTGATAATTGATAATTGATAATTGATAATTTTGGAACACTAATTTACACTTAGGGTTCATTGAAAACATCAGTTTATTCAACTTTTCAGCCTTTCAGTTTATTCTGTTCATTCAGTATGTAACGTGAGTTCAACGCAAACACTTCCCTTAGTATCTCACTTACAGGCTACCACGCTATTTATTTATTGGTCATTAGGCATTGGTCATTAGGGAAATTAAATGTAGAGTCAAGAAATGACTTTTTTCTAATAACAATTGACTCGTCAGCTCTGCCATAACCGAAGAATTCTTTTTTAATATCTGAATTTCAATAGTACACTATTTTTACTTAAATCAAGCTGACGTTATTTAATTTACTTTCCACCAAATTCCATCAAATAGGCTTTGATAAACCCATCTAAATCTCCATCCATCACAGCATTTACATTACCAGATTCATGCCCCGTACGAACATCTTTCACCAATTTATAGGGTTGCATTGTATAAGATCGAATTTGAGAACCCCACTCAATTTTCTTTTTGCCAGCTTCTACCTTCATAATTTCTTCCTGCCGTTTTCGCAATTCAATTTCGTACAATTGCGACTTTAACAAACGCATTGCATTTTCTTTATTTTGCAATTGTGAACGACTTTCGGAGTTTTCAATTACTATTCCAGTTGGAAAGTGACGCAAACGAACGGCAGTTTCAACCTTGTTTACATTTTGCCCACCTGCGCCACTAGAACGCATGGTTTCGTATGAATAATCCGATGGATTTATTTCAACTTCAATTGAATCGTCGACCAAAGGTGCAATGTATACTGATGTAAATGAAGTTTGACGTTTATTTTGAGCATTAAAAGGCGAAAGACGCACTAAGCGGTGCACTCCATTTTCACTTTTCAGGTAACCATAGGCAAAATCGCCTTCGATTTGTACAGTACAATTTTTTATACCTACATCCTCGCCTTGAAGATATTCCATCACTTTGAAGGAATAACCATGAGCATCGGCCCAACGGTTGTACATTCGAAACAGCATTTCGGCCCAATCGTTACTTTCAGTACCACCTGCTCCTGCATTAATTCGAAGCAAGGCCCCCAATTTGTCTTCTTCTTTTTGAAGCATGTTTTTAGCTTCCAACTTTTCAAGCAAATCGAGTGTAAGAGCATGTTGTTCTTCCACTTCAGAAGCATCGGCTTCGCCTTCTTGCTGAAATTCAAAAAGCACCAATAAATCTTCTACGGAAGTATTTACTTCGGCATAAGCTCTTGTCCATTGTTTTATGCCCCGAACAATTTTCATTTGAGCTTCGGCTTCTTTCGGGTTTTCCCAAAAAGCGGGATCCAGAGTTTTTAGTTCTTCTTCTTGTAGTTGTATTGTTTTCCCATCTATGTCAAAGATACCCCCTCAGCGCATCACGGCGCTCAACCAGGTTCTTCACTTGGTCACGTAAAATCAGAATTATTTTTCTTTTTAAGTGAAAACAAAAATAAGCACATTGATTTAATGTACAACGATTATCAAATTAAAATAGAAAAAGAAAGAATTATTATTCAATAAGGCTGATTGCTTTATTAATTGCATCATATTCAAACCCCCTGCCTTGTGCAAATCGAATAAGCTTCGATTTTTTATCAAATTCATTTTTAAATTTTACTTTACAAGCTTTCTCTTGAATTAATTTCAAGAGCATATTGTTATATTCATCCAAATTGATAGCAGCCAATTCTTTTTTTATTATTTTTTCAGGAATCCTTTTGCCTTTCAGCATGTAAGTAAGTTTCTGTTTTCCCCATTTATTGAATCTAAATTTATCACGTACATAATAACGTGTAAAGCGCTCTTCGTCGATAAATTTCTCTTCAATTAATTGTTCAATTATTTCTTGAGCATTAGCAGGTGAAATTTCCCATGCATCCAATTTCTTTTGAATATCGAAAATACATTTCTCGGATGTACTACATATAGCCATAGCTTTTGAGAGAGCTTGCCGATTTTTTGGAGTGATCATAAAGCTAAAATAAGGAATTATTTTGGTTAACGATTTTTTTCATCAGACGAAAAATTGAACGACAACAATTGCTCGCAGGAATCATTATCTCTTCGGGGATAAAATTTATAGTAATTAATGGCTACCAGTTTTTAACCATTCTTAAGTTCCAGAATATTCTTAATTCTGATTTCTCCGCAGCGAATCATTATTTAATGAACTGTTACCACCTTTCCGATTTTGCATGCCTCTTTTACTACATGGGGTTTTTGCATAACCTTCATCAGCCAACATTGACTGAAAAATATCAACCATTTTTTCTTGTTGTTCAGGCTGAAGTACATTTTGCATACTAAAATAATAGTCGAATGTCAATACTTTTAACGCCATGTGTTTTTCACCCAAACGTTCTGCAAGATGATCTAAACGATCTCTATCGGGATGTGGAGATTTCAACACTAGAACCATCTCGTTCCGAATGAGCTGCATATCGGTAAAAACTTGATTGGCATTGCGATTATATGTTCGTCTGAAAACCCTAAACTGTCTTTGCTGATTTGCATCAAGATTCAATTGATCTTTAAAAAAACGCCCTAGTTGAGTATCTGGAACTTCAATTTTATTTGGTTGATCAATTTGCTCACTTTTCAAATGCTGTCGATGGGTAACAATAACTGCCACATTGGTTCCCAACAAGAAAACCACCAAAATTAGCAATATAGATTTTGTAGTTAATCGCATGACTTCAGATTTATTATTTTCCGAAAGTTAATCATTCAATAGTTTATACTCTACATTTTCGATTTGAGCATCGTTAAACAGGTATGCTACATCATAATCGACTTGAGCTACAGTCACCCTGGGTGCAACTGTTATTTTACCAACCAATGATCCGAAAAAAAGGCCAACAACCAACACAGCTGCAATAGCAAATGGTGCAAGTACCCATTGCGTTCGAGTGACTTTGGGTTGTTCCATTCGTGCTGAAATTCGGGTATATAAAAAGGGTTTAATTTCAGTCGATTTTACGGCATCAAACTGCTGCAATGAATGTGTCAAATAATCAAGCTTGGCAGTACATTCGGTACAGCTTTTTAAATGGTGCGAAACCATTTGATTTTTATCTGCTGACAACGATCCGTCAATGTAAAATATCAGATTCTTATCAATCGCTTTGCAATTCATTGTTTTACTTTTTTGAATGTATGACACACGATGGTATAAAAACTTGCGCAAGTTTGCAAAAAAAAGGCATTGAAGGCGCAAGTAATTTAAAAATGTCGTGTCATTTTGTGTGTTTT
>JAQIBQ010000084.1 GCA_027859005.1 Prolixibacteraceae bacterium
CGGTCCCGCATGGTGTTCAGGTAGAATTGCCGATTTTGCGGTGAACCCTCAAAAACCTTCGGAGTACATCGTTGGTGTTGCTTCGGGTAATGTATGGCTCACAAAAAATAATGGAACAACCTGGGATCCTATATTCGATAAGTATGGTTCTTATTCTATTGGAGATGTTGAGTTAGATCCAAACAATCCAAACGTTATTTGGGTTGGAACGGGTGAAAATAATCATCAACGTGCATTAGGATATGGCGATGGTATTTATAAATCTCTCGATGGAGGCGGTACCTTCGAAAACATGGGTCTCAAAAAGTCGCGTCAAATTGGAGGTATTGTTATCGATCCAAGGAATAGCGATGTGGTTTTTGTTGCATGCGAAGGTTCTGCTTGGGGATCCGGCGGCGAGCGTGGTTTGTATAAAACTACCGATGGTGGAAAAACCTGGAATCTGGTTTTGGAAATTAGTGAACATACAGGTGTAAACAATATAGTTATAGATCCTTCTAATCCTGATGTTTTATATGCAACATCGGAACAGCGTCGCAGAACTCATTTTGGGAAAATTGGTGGTGGCCCTGAGTCTGCAGTGTATAAAAGTACCGATAACGGTGAATCATGGCGTAAAATAATTAAGGGCTTACCTTCTGTTCATATTGGAGGAATGGGCATTGATGTTTCGCCTGTAAACCCAAATTATGTTTATTTAATTGTTGAAGCGCAAGACGATAAAGGTGGTTTTTACCGTAGTACGAATAAAGGCGAAAGCTGGAAGCGTATGGCCGATTACCACAGCAGCGGACAGTATTACAACGAAATAGTTTGTGACCCGCTCAATGAAAATAAGGTTTTTTCAACCGAAACTTTTACAAAATATACGGTTGATGGTGGTAAAACTTGGAGCAGTTTGGGAAATAACAAGCGCCACGTCGACGATCATGCAATTTGGGTTGATCCCTCTAATACAGATCATATTTTAATTGGTGGCGATGGTGGTATTTATGAAAGCTACGATTTTGGAGTGAATTGGGACTTCAAAGAAAATTTGCCAGTTACTCAGTTTTACAGAGTAGCCGTCGATAACGATTATCCATTTTATAATGTTTACGGAGGAACGCAAGATAACAACTCCTTTGGAGGACCGTCGCAAAATACAAGCGAAAATGGAATAAGCAACGACGAATGGATTGAAACCCTTGGTGGCGATGGTTTTTGGCAAGCAATTGATCCAATAAATCCCGATATTGTTTACAGTGAGTATCAATACGGAAACAGTGTTCGATACGATAAAAAAAGTGGTGAACGCGTATACATTAAACCACGTGAACGGAAAGGTGAAGAAGCTTACAAATGGAATTGGAATGCACCTTTTATTATGAGCCCACATTCAAATACTCGGTTGTATGCTGCAGCCAATAAAGTCTTCCGCAGCGACGATCAAGGTCAGTCCTGGCAAGTTATTAGCGACGACTTAACTGCTCAGGTCGATAGGAATTCATTCAAAATGATGGACAAGTACTGGAGTGCCGATGCGGTTGTAAAGCACGTTTCAACTTCGCAATGGGGAACCATTGTTTCAATGGACGAATCAACAGTGCAAGAAGGTTTGCTCTACATTGGAACTGACGATGGTGTGATTGCTATTACCGAAGATAATGGAGGAAACTGGTTGAAGACTACTACTTTCCCAGGTGTTCCTGAATATTGTTATTGCAGCGATATCCAAGCCGATAAATTCGATGCAAATGTTGTTTATGCATCGTTCGATAATATGAAGCGTGATGATTTCAAGCCTTATCTTTTAAAAAGTTCCGATAAGGGAAAAACATGGACTTCGATGGCAGGTACTCTGCCCGATAATCAGACAGTTCATTCCGTTCAGCAGGATTTTGTAAAACCAGAACTTCTGTTTGTTGGAACTGAATTTGGTGTATATTTTACCATGGATGCTGGTGATAATTGGGTGCAATTAAAAGCAGGTTTGCCAACCATTGCTGTTCGCGATATTGCAATACAAGAACGCGAATCAGATTTGGCTTTGGCGACTTTTGGACGCGGGTTTTATTTATTGCATGATTACTCTCCTCTAAGGGAGATTTCAGAAGATTTTGTTGAAAAGGATGCCTATTTTTTCCCTGTTAAAGATGCTTTGATGTATGTTCAAAAAAGTAGTCGCGACAATCAAGGCTCAACTTATTTCTTTTCAAAAAACCCCGAATATGGCGCAACCTTTACTTATTATTTGAAAGAAGCTCCCAAATCGGAAACTGCAATTAGAGAAGAAACGGAAAAAGAATTATTCAAGAATGGAGAATTCATTCCGCAATCTACTTGGCGCGAATTGCAATTGGAAAAAAACAACGAGAAAGCACATTTAATTTTTACCATTAAAAATAACGAAGGTGAAATTATTAAACGATTAACGAAAGCGCCAACAAAGGGTATAAATCGCATTGTTTGGGATCTGACCTATCCATCTTCACGTTCAGGAAAAACGAATAAATTTGATCCTTTAAAGAAAGTAAAGTCGGGGCGCGAAGTCATGCCGGGCATATATTCTGTCGACATGGCATTGTGGAGTAAGGGGGAATTAATTCAACTTTCCGAATCGGTTTCTTTCGAAGTAAGTTCACTACAAAATACAAGCATACCAGCAAGCAATTTAGCTGAAGTTGAAACATTCAATCAACAAATATCGAACATGCTGAAGGCCTACGATGGAACGAGTAAGTTGTTGGGCGAATTAACAAACAAGCTTGAAACTATAAAACAAACCGTGTTTGAAATGAACAATGCTCCTCAAAGTTTACTCAACGAAGCACGAGAATTGTCAGTTGAACTTGAAGGTATTAACTTTAAAATGAAAGGTGTGCCGGCTAAAGCAAGTTGGGAGGAAGTACCTCCAGCGCAAATGCCAATTAATAGGCGAGTAAATGCAGTGGCTTATGCCCGAAGTGGTTCAACTGGAGATGTAACTCAAACAGAGTTGCAGACTTATGAAATTGTAAGTGCCGATTTGCAAAAAGTTATAGAACAGCTCAAGCAAATAGTTGAAACGAAACTACCCACTATTGAGGCTAACTTAAATAAGTTCGATGCGCCTTGGACTCCAGGACGAGTAATAGAATTGAAAAAATAAATTAGAGCATTTTAAAAGATGATTTTAAAATCCCAGTGAAATTTTTTCGCTGGGATTTTTTTGCAAGCAATAATGTTATCCGATGATATATTTATTTCATAGCCGTTAACTTAACCCACATTGCAGCAAAAAGCACTAAAAATGAGATGTTTCTGTTGATTACCCCAGCTGCTGTGGATTTGCAATCCGCAGCTTCAGGTTTTAGGATCTGTGATC
>JAQIBQ010000095.1 GCA_027859005.1 Prolixibacteraceae bacterium
TCCATGTTTTGTGCAAAACATTTTACGGCATGTACCGCATCAAATTGTGTGAATTCTCTATTCAATTTATGGTACTGAAAAAGGCCATTCAAACTGGCCACCCAAATACTATCGTTAAAATCCTTAAAAATTGAATATACCTTATTCTCTGAAGCCTGAGAACTTATTTTAAGATTGGTTACATGTTGATTCTTTTTATTGAATAAGTCCACTCCTTCTCCCAATGTACCTAACATTAGAACACTATCGTTTAACTCATGAATGGCCAATACATAATCGTTGCTAAATGAATTTGGTTTTTGCTGATCGTACTTAAAATTGACAAAGGTTCCTTTATCGGCTGAGAATAAACTTAAGCCTCCTCCTTCTTTGGTTCCAATCCAGATATTCCCGGATGAATCTTGAAAAAATGAACGTACATTATTATTGAACAGCCCAGTCTTCTGATAATTTACTTTAAAATGCTGAAAAGGTTTACGGTTGATATCGATGTAATTAAGCCCGCGGTTAAATGTGCCCAACCAAACAACGCCAGCAGAACTTTGAAAAGATGAAATTAATGCTTTGCTGCTCAAACTTCGGGAATCGAAAATATCGGGTTCATACAAAGCAATCGATTTATATGAACGATTATAATAATAAAGACCTTTGTCGCGTGCTACAAAATAAAGGTTGTGTAATCGATCTTCCAAAACGGAATGAATCCTGCTGGATTGTAAATCGTCATATTCTGGATATTCAAATTTTTGAAGTAAAAATCCGTTTTGATAAGTCGCAGTGAATAGTCCCATTTCATCGGTACAAATCCAATACTTCCCATAAAAATCTTTCGAAACTTGCATTACATTTTGCAAGGTTTGATCTTTAAACAAATGGATAAATTCTTTGTTTGGATAATCGATCAAATCAACTCCCTGACGAGTACTTAAAAATATTCTGTTATCGTCGTCGATAAAAATATGTTGAATATAATTTGAAACGATTGATGTTGAATCGTTGTTTCTGTGAAGAAATGAATTTAAAATCTCGGATTTAGAATTATAACTGTATAAGCCCGTTGAAGTTCCAATCCAAAGTATTCCATTCCAATCGAATTTAAGATCAGTTATGATATAATCATTTATATTGTCATAATTTTCTGATGATTCAAACATACGCCTAAATTCGTAGGTTGACTTATCAAAATAGCTAATACCTTTTCGGGTCCCAATCCATAGGTTTTCATTGGTTGGGTCACTTACAATGCTACTTACAGAACTATTTCCGATACTTGTTGAATCTGTAGGATCGAATTTAAATACACGAATGGTAGTGCCATCGTATAAATTCAAACCATCTTCGGTACCAAACCAAATGTAGTTTTCTGAATCTTCGTATATACAATTAACTTTACTTGAGGAAAGACCATCGTTATTGGTCAGCTGCTTGAAATAAATCTGCGATACGCTCTCCTGTGCAATAGCCGATGTTGCAAAGAGACTAAAGAAAAGTACAATGAATGTTAAGCGAATCAACATGAAGCAAGCATTTATAAAAACCTCAATTATTACCGATACGAATCAATTCAAATCTAAGTATTTTTCTTTCATTTTAGGCATAAAAAAATCCTGATTAATTACTTAATCAGGATTTTATATCAAATATCAATTGATTTACTTCTTTTCTAAACTTGCTTTATAATCGTTATACGATTTAATGTTGTCTTCACAATTTTTAATGTAATTCTTGGCTTGATCGTTTGTTGTATCGTACTTCAACACCTCTTGGAATAAAGGAATTGCAGTTTCGAATTTAGCAACCGCTTTAGCCATATTAGTTAAATAGGCAGTTGGTTCGTTTGAAGAAGCTGCTTTTGCAAGCTCATTCGCTTCGTTAAAGGGGATAGCAGCTTCTTGTAACATTGGAATTGTTAACATAGCAGCCATTTTACCTTTACTTTTGCTTGTAGGATATTTCGCTAAAGCATCAATTAAAGTAGCTTTCATTTTATCCTCATCACCGGCTTTTTTATAAATATTTGCAACATAAAGCATACTTACGTCTTCTTTATAACCATTGACAATTGCTTTTTGATAAAGACTTAAAGCATCGTCGTAGTTTTTCAGTTTAGTGGCACAATAAGACAGTGTGTATGCAACTTTTCCATCTTTTGCAGCTTCAGCATTTTTATCAATAAACAATTGGAAATAGTCGTATGCGTTTTGATAATTTTTTTTCTTCATAAAAGCATTGGCAGCATACTTAAAGCTTTTATTGTATAAACTTTTTGTATTCTCATCAACCTCAGCACCCTCTTCATCCGAAGCTAAATATTTTTCCCAATTTTTAATTGCAGAAACGTAATCTTTACTACGGTAAGCGTCGTTACCAGCGTTCTTAGCTACCAATCCATCACTTAAATCCTGAGCAAAAGCTGACACAAAAAATAAGAACATTACTAATACAGAAAGAATTCTCTTCATACCTAATTATTTTTTAAATTTTTGATTATTTACTAGTTACACTTTTTTCAAAGGCTCCCAAAGATAACTAAAATGCTTTTCTATGAAAAAAAAAATGAAATTTTTGGAAATTCATTTCAATTTGGCTCTATATCACCTTAATAAGCAACTAAGGGTTGTAGCTGTCTTTGTTCCAAAAAGAGAGAATATTTAACACCATTTGCTTATAATTTTTTGCTAAAACATGCTTTTCATTTTGTACCAAGACTTTGTTTAAATCGTTTAAAGCTGCCCCCCATTTTTGTTGATTATAGTACACCCTTGCTCGTAAAACCAAGGCATCAGAATTATTTTCATCTGATTCGAGTTCTTCGTTTATTAAATTTAAGCATTCCTCCAATTCACCTTTACCAAAAAGGTTCTCTGCAGTATTCAATTCACCTGTCATATTTGTTTTTTAGTGTAATACCCAATTCTTCCGATTTTTTAACAACTTCGTTATAAGCATTTAATTTTGCATTCGATTCTGAACAATTTTGATCGATCAATTTTATTATTTGCTGAAAATTATTTTTACCCTTCAAATTTGAATCACCGCAAATGGCATAAACGGGTTTATCAATTTCCATTCCAAAATTTAAAATTGCTCCTGTACCTTTGCCAAAAATAGAGGTTTGATCTATTTCTCCTTCACCGGTAATAATAACATCAGAGTTACTTGCTAACGTATAAAAATCAACTTTATTTAAAATGAAAGTTGCACCATCAACCAATTCGGCATTTAACAAGGCAAAGAATGATGATGCTATACCGCCCGCAGCTCCACCACCTACAATACAACTGACATCGATTCCTGAATTTTGAAAAATGGCACCTGCAAAAAGAGAACAATTTCTATACAATTTTTTAAGTTCATCTGAACTTGCTCCTTTTTGTATGGCAAAAGTATTGACCGATCCGTTTTCTCCTAAAAGTGGATTTTTCACATCGCAAAGAATAGTAATTTCTACATTCCCTATTTTAGGATTAACCATTGATGTATCGATATAAGTAACATCTCCCATTGTAGCTCCCGTACCTGTTTCAATTTTATGACCGTTGTTATAAAACTGAAATCCAAGAGCCATAAGTGCTCCCATTCCAAGGTCAACTGTTGCACTGCCCCCAATACAAAGTATTATTTTTTTGGCTCCTTTCTCTATGACTTGTAAAATTAGTTCACCAGTTCCAAAGCTGCTTGAATTAAATGCGTCGTACTCATTAGATTTTAACAATTTTAATCCCGAAGCTGAGGCCATTTCAATAATTCCAAGCTTTTCGCTATTCAAATAGAAGCCACTTGAGATTTCCCTGTTTAAAGGATCATGCACCTTACATGAAAAATATTGAGCGTTTAAGTATTGTGCAAGAATTTGAGCCGAGCCATCACCACCATCGGCAATTGGGAGTTTTACATTTGAATCAATTCCAGCAAGCTTTATGCCTTCTTCAATTGCATTTGCAAAATTAATAGCGCTCAAAGTTCCTTTCATTGCATTAGGAGCAATAAGCACTTTCATTAGAAAACCCCCCTTGAAACGTGTAGAATCCCTTTAATATTTTTCAGTTTGTGCATTAAAAAATCGAGGTGTTCGATATTATTCACAAAAACTCTGAGTGCTCCTTCAAAATCTCCATTTTTTGAATCAATATTTATTGATCTCATTTGTACCCCCACATCTTTGGCAATGATGTAAGAAATATCTCCAACCATTCCTAAACGATCGTTTCCCGACATATGTATAGTTGCTTGAAATGATGCTAATTGTTTTGTATTTATCCATCTCGTTTTGATAAACCGATAGGGATACCGTTGACGCATTTGTTTGGCATTAGGACAAGATTCACGATGAATTTTAATTCCCTCACGAATGGTAATAAACCCAAATATTTTGTCGCCAAATATTGGATTACAACATTGTGCCAATTTGTAATTAATGTTTGTCAGGTTTTTATCAATTACCAAAAACTCATTACTACTGTCAAAAGCTAAAGTTTCAAGTTCTTTTTTTGGCAACAATTCGCCTAAAACTTCCTTTGCTTTGTTTTCGTTTTCTTCTTGGCCTTTAATTATATTTTTAAGGTGTAGCGCTTCAATTTCACCTTTTGCAATTTTCGAATATAAATCCTGTGCAGTTTTCAGCTTTAAATTTGATAAAAGGATACGAATAACCTCATCGGTATAATCGATTTTCCAATTCTTGAATTTCCTTTTTACAATGTCTTTTCCTTCAACTGCTTCTCGTTTTTTTTCTTCATTTAAACTCGATTTTATTCTGCTTTTTGCTTTTGTTGTTACAACAAAATCGAGCCAATCTAATTTAGGTTTCTGATTATTGGACGTTTCAATAGAAACCTGATCACCATTTTTCAGTTTATATTTAATACCTACTTTTCGTTGATTTACTTTTCCACCAACACATGTATCTCCTAGGCCAGAGTGAATATCGTACGCAAAATCAAGTATTGTAGAACCTGCTCTCAACTTTCTCAAGTCACCTTTTGGCGTAAAAACAAATATTTCATCGTCGTAAATATTGGTTTTAAACTCCTCAATCAACTCATTGCCATCACTTTCTGGATTTTCCAATGCCTCGCGGATACTCGCCAACCAAAGATCTAACTCACCACTTCCTTTTCCACCTTTATATTTCCAGTGCGCAGCCATACCTTTTTCAGCAATATCGTCCATACGTTGTGTGCGAATTTGCACTTCAACCCATTTGCCTTGAGGCCCCATTACAGTTGTATGTAAGGATTCATAACCATTCGATTTTGGTATAGAAATCCAATCGCGCATACGTTCGGTATTTGTCTGATATTCTTCTGTAACAATTGAGAACACCTGCCAACAATCTGATTTTTCGTCTTCAATTTTTGAATTAACAATTACCCGAATTGCAAATAAATCGTAAACCTCTTCGAAGCTTACTTTCGATTTTTTCATTTTATTCCAGATAGAATGAATCGATTTTGTTCGGGCCTTCATTTCAAAATTAAAATGCTTCGCTTTTAGTTTTGTTTCAATTGGTTTTACAAATTCGGTAACAAAGTTTTTCCGTTCTTCTGTAGTTTCTTCGAGTTTCTTTACAATTCGATTAAAATCTTTAGGGCGTAAGTACCTTAAAGACAAATCTTCAAGTTCGGTTTTAACATTGTAAATTCCTAAGCGATGTGCTAATGGAGCATATAAATACGACGATTCTTTTGCATATTTCTCTTGTAATTCTACTGGTAAGCCTTCAAGGTTTTGCATGTCAACTAATCGGTCGGCAATTTTAATTAGCACTACCCGTAAATCGCCTGATAACGTAAGTAATAAACGACGAAAATTTTCGGAATGAACAGAAATTGAAACCGTATCGATTGAATTAATTTTAAAAAGTCCATCGAGTAAGCTAGAGACTTGTTCCCCATATTGCTTTAAGAGCGCTTCTATTTGTTCATCTTTATCGTTGGTGCTTTCGAAAATATTGTGCAATAGGGCAGCTATGATTGAATCGGTACCGATACCAATTTCATTGGCAACAATTTTAGCAACATTGATAGAATGTAGAATTATTGGATCTCCTGATTCCCACGCTGTATTGCCTAATATATTGAATGCATTTCGCCCTGCCAATTCAACTTTTTCAAGATCGATAAGCACAGGACTCTTACTACAAAAAGTAAGTAGTTCTTTTAAATGATTTTCAAATTTTTGAGCTGTATCCATAGTTTTCAGTCTGGAATAATCTTATTCAATCAAAAATAGAAAATTAAAAAAGCTTCACTTCATTAAAACGTTCTCAATTTCAATTCCTTGCTATTTCTTAACAAAAATCCCACTTCAGAAGAGAAGTGGGATTTACTATTTAGATATTCTTTATTGTTTATTTTAGTTCCTGTAATCCAATACTTTTCGAATCTCGTCAATACCAACCAATTTATGTTCGCCAATATTTATATCGCCACGAGCTTCCATACGATCTACAATTTTATCAATTGAATTAACATGAATTCCATAATCTTTTAATCGTGTTTTCAATCCCATCGATTCAAAAAATTCAATCGTACGATCAATGGCTTCTTTTATTGTTTTTTGTTCATCGTTATTTTCAATACTCCAAATTCTTTTTGCGTACTGAATTATTTTATCCTTTTTTGACTCTTTCATTACATGCATTACTCCAGGCAAAACAATAGCTAAAGTTTGTGCATGATCAACCATATGAAGGGCAGTTAATTCATGTCCAATCATATGTGTTGTCCAATCTTGAGGAACACCCGATCCAATAAGTCCATTTAGCGCCATTGTTGAACTCCACATAATATTTGCACCGGCATCGTAATTGGTTTGATCGGCTAATACTTTAGGACCTTCTTCAATAAGAGTTAAAAGAATACCTTCTGCAATTCTATCTTGAATTTTAGCATCTACGGGATAAGTTAAATACTGTTCAATAACATGAACAAAAGCATCAACTACGCCATTCCCAACTTGAATTTTTGGCAATGATTCAATCACTTGAGGGTCTAAAACCGAAAATAATGGCAGCACGAAAGGTGATGTGTATGCTAATTTCTCTTTGTATTCAGTTCGAGAAATTACTGAATTTCCATTCATCTCGGTTCCTGTGGCAGGAAGCGTTAAAACAACTCCTAAAGGAATGGCGTCGAAAACTTCATCGTTAAGAGCCAGAATATCCCAAGGATCGTTGCCTTCGAAAAAAGCAGCTGCAGCAATAAATTTTGCAGCATCTACAACTGACCCACCACCAACAGCAAGCAAAAAGTCAATCTCATTTTCTTCAATTATTTCTAATGCTTTCATGCATTTTTCATAACTAGGGTTGGGTTCAATCCCCTCAAACTCATGATATTCAAATTCGCTTATCGCATCGATAACCTGATCGTAAATACCATTGAGCTTAATACTTCCCCCTCCATAAATCAACAAAATTTTTGAATCTTCAGGAATTTCATCGGCAATATTTGCGATTTGACCTTTCCCAAATAATACTCTTGCTTGATTATTAAAGACAAAGTTGTTCATAACATTTGTTACTTTTGTGTTTATATTATTAATAAATGTAAATTAACGAAAATGAATACGGATTCTCAAGATAAAAATAAAAGAAATTCATTTGAATATAAATTAAGAGAAGTTTCTGATGAGGAAATCATTTCAATTTTGCAGTATCGTGATCATTTTCAAGCACAAGCAGTAAAAGCGGCCCTCAAAGAAGCCTTAAAACGAGGTATTATTTCTGATATTTCTGATTTAGACAAAGAAGAATTTCAACCAAAACCACTCGCATCTCGCAGTTTATTTCCTTTGGGGAATACAGAAATGCAAAATATTGCAATTTTTAAAAGCTTATGTCGAATCTTTTATGGTTTTGGGTTACTTCCTATAATTTTTGGATTTATTCAAATTAGTAAGCATATTACAATTAATTCAATAGCAGCAATAGTAACTGGAATAGTTATTATTTTTATTGCTAACCGATAAGTAAAACCTCACAGACCTTTTTTTGCCAACATTTTATTGGCATTAAACTTACCGGCCTTAGGTTTTGCAATTTATTATTTATCATCAACGGGTAATCCGTCAACTATGGACGGATTTGCTGTTGCTATTGTAATCCTCACATTACTATATACTACATTTTATGCGAATAAACTCACATCGCATTTCAATATCAACGATACCGAGGAATAACTTTAGCCATTCACCGATAAGTATTAGCCATTAATCGATATTAGAATTTATAGTATTGTTCATACTATTACTTTAGTTGCCGTATTAAAAAATTGATATTATGAAGTACGCAAAAATAAGTTCACTGTTATTACTCCTTGGAATTTTTATTGCTTCGTTATTTAGTTCTTGTACATCGAACATTAAACGTTCAAATGATAATTTTTACGAAAAAGACTATAACATTGATAATTTCAAGAAAATTAAACTAGAAGGTGCTTATAATATTGAGCTAACACAAGGAAACGAAAGCTCATTGATTATGGAAACTTCTGATGAATTTCATAATAAAGTTCGAATTTGGGTGAGCGATGATATTCTTCATGTTAAAACAAATGTAAAAAATATTGGCACTGATGAAATTAAGCTATTTATAACCGTTACAAAACTCGAATCAATTAAAATTGAAGGTGGTGCCTATTTGCAAACTGTCGGTTTTATAGAGTTAAACAACTTTGATATTGAAATTGAAGGTGGAGCACATGTAGATATGCAATTAACTGCCAACACAATAAAAGCAAAAGCTGAAGGTGCAGTAAACATGCAATTTGAAGGAGTAGCGGAAAAGTTTATTGCAGTATCAGAAGGTGCTGGAAATATTGATGCCGATGGCTTAAAAGCAAAATATGTTGAGTGTAGAGTTAGTGGGGTTGGGAATGCATCGGTTTATGCAACGGAAGAATTAAATGCAAGAGTAGAAGGCTTAGGTAAAATTAGTTATCGAGGAAACCCTACACTTTACAAACAAATTGAAGGTATTGGATTTATATATAAAAAATAATAACAAAACGGATTAAACAAGAAAGCCTTGAATCATGTGATTCAAGGCTTTCTTGTTTATGTGCAATATTTCTACCCCAGTAATGCAACCATAATCGCTTTAATAGTGTGCATTCTATTTTCAGCTTCGTCGAAAACAATTGATGCTTTACTTTCGAAAACATCATTAGTAACTTCCATGCCGTTTAACCCATATTTTTCATTCATTTCTTTACCAATTTTGGTTTCAGTATTGTGAAAAGCAGGAAGGCAATGTAAAAACTTTGCATTTGGATTATGGGTAAGCTCCATTAATTCAGCATTAACCTGAAAAGGTTTCAAAAGCTTAATTCTTTCAGCCCAAACACTTTCAGATTCACCCATTGAGACCCAAACATCGGTATAAATAAAATCACAATCTTGAACAGCTATTCCAATATCTTCGGTAACAAGTATTGAAGCTCCCGTTTCTAGCGCTAAATCTTTACATTCATCGACCAAAACCTCTTCTGGTTGACAAGATTTTGGTGCGCAAGCCCTAAAATCCATGCCCATTTTAGCAGCACCAACCATTAATGAATTCCCCATGTTGTTACGAGCATCGCCGATATAACAAAAGGTAATTTCACTCAATTTTTTGGTTGAATGTTCTTGCATTGTCATAAAGTCGGCCAATATTTGGCTTGGATGGAATTCTGTAGTTAATCCATTAAATACAGGTACACCTGCATTAGCTCCTAACTCTTCAACTACGTTTTGCCCAAAACCACGATACTCTATTGCATCATACATTCGACCTAAAACACGGGCTGTATCTTTCATGCTTTCTTTGTGCCCAATTTGTGAACCACTAGGTCCAAGGTATGTTACATGTGCTCCTTGATCGTAGGCTGCAACTTCGAATGCACATCTAGTTCTTGTAGAAGACTTTTCAAAAATTAAGGCAATGTTCTTACCTAAAAGGTGTTTTTCTTCTTTTCCTTCTTTTTTATCCTTCTTTAATTTATGTGCTAGGGTTAATAGGTAATTTATTTCTTCTGGCTGATAGTCTAGCAACTTAAGAAAATGTTGGTTTTTCAATTTCATTCCTATTTTGTTTTATAATAATTCTATTCGTAGTTCATTGTTATTTTTGAACCAAAACTACGGTCTTCCAATTTTTTAGCTTCGGTAATTACACTCTTAGAACCTCCGTTTTCAATAAATCGTATGGCTGCATTTATTTTTGGTTCCATTGTTCCTTCTTTAAAAGTACCCTTTTTCAAATGACTTTTAGTGTCCTTTAAATCCAAGAATTCTAGTTTTTTTTGTGTTGGCAATCCAAAGTTCTCATAGATATAGGGTACATCTGTAAGTATGTAAAATTCATCAGCTTCAATTTGATTTGCTAAAACAGAAGAAGCTAAATCTTTATCTACAACACCATTAACGGTTCTTAAATCCTTATTCTCATCATAATAAACTGGAATTCCACCACCACCTGCAGTAATCACAATTGTACCAGCATCAACCAATTGTTTAATGATTTCCGAATTTAAAACTTTCTGTGGTATTGGCGAAGGAACAACTCTTCGGTACGCCCCCTCTCTTTTAGTTGAAGTTTTAAAACTCCACCCCTTTTTAGTTTCTAGTTCTTCCGCTTCTGATTTAGTATATATTTTTCCAATTCTTTTTGAGGGATTTTCAAATGCCTTATCATTAGGATCAACACAAACCATCGACACAATTGTTATAACTTCTCGATCAATTTTGTGTTCATTTAATACATTGCGAAGCATTCGTTCAATCATATATCCTATTCCCCCCTGAGAATCAGCGACACAAACATTAATAGGCATTTGAACTATTCCATATTGTTGTTCCCCAGCATCGTTACGCATTAAAATATTCCCAACTTGAGGACCATTCCCATGAGTAACCACCAAATTGTATCCTTCTTTAATAAGAAATATTAAGTTTTCAATTGTTTCGTTAGTATTGGCTTCCTGCTCTTCAATTGAACCAAGGTTATTTCCTCTCAACAATGCATTTCCACCTAATGCTACAAGCGCTTTTTTCTTCATGATTTCATATTATTTCTGACTTAAACTTACAATAAACAAGTTCTAAAAAACCTGATTTTTTTCGTTTATAGTTATCATGTTTTAATTAAAAAAAAAAAAGGATTTCTTTTTTGCCTAAATGAAGTATCCATGTCTTTCAACCGAAAGGATAGTAACAATCTCATAAACTTTATTACCTAACTATTAGCTTCTAACGATGATCTTTTCATAAGATGAATAGCTATTTCTTCACCTCGTATGTAATTTATGATAAAATTGAGTGATTGAATTTGCATGTTCGTTTCATCAATTTTGATAAATTTGCAATCGGAACAATTAAATCCATAAATATTTAATGGTAGAGCGGAAAACAACAAATAAAAAAACACCCAAAAAGAAAGTTCAAAATCCCAAAAAAAGCGCAGTATCGGGAGCACGAAAAGAGCAAATACGTTTAGTAGTTGGATTTACTCTTCTAGCTTTATCAATATACCTTATTTTCGCTTTTGGAAGTTTTCTTTTAAATGCGGAAGCAGATCAATCTAAGCTTCAAATTAATTGGTTAAAACTAATTAAAGATTCTTCGATTCAAGTTGAAAACATAACTGGTAAAACAGGAGCATGGATTGCCGATGTATTTATTAACCGATGGTTTGGTATATCATCATTTCTATTTATCTATTTATTAATACTTTTTGGTTTCCGATTTTTAAATAGAAATGTTAAGTCTTTGCTTTCCAAAATAATAAGAACCCTAATTATTATACTTTGGGTGTCGGTTGCATTAGGTTTTGCTTTTGGAAACAAATACTCATTAATGAGTGTATATCCAGGCGGAAGCTACGGCTATCACCTATCACTATGGCTAAATGCAATGGTAGGTAAAATTGGAACATTTTTCATACTATTGATCACTTTACTTACCTATCTTGTTTTTGGAACAAAAGGCTTTGTTAAGCTATTTAAACCATCATCAAAAAAAGAAAAAAATCCCGAAGGCAGTGAACTTTCTGAAGAGACAATTCTTAAACCAGAGAAAGTGGCATTGAAAGATGACGACGAAGTACTTATTGACGAAGAAATAGAAGAAGAGAAACCGCTCACGGTTGAGTTAGAAGATGAAGGTATTATTCGAAATAATATAGAAACAGAACTTGTTCCTAAGGAAGAAACAAAACCTACAGAATCGATAAAAGTTATCAAAGAGTCTGATAAAGACAACTTAGAAATGACTGTTGAGATTAAAGAAGAAACCGAAGAAGAAGTTAAAAATCACCCCCTAGAAGATTACGATCCAACGCTCGATTTATCACACTACACCTACCCTACAATTGAATTACTTGAGGAATACTCGCATTTAAAAACGGAAGTTAGCGACGACGAATTAATCGAGAATAAGAATAAAATTGTTGAGACCTTACGAAATTTTAAAATTGAAATAATAAAGATTAAGGCAACCATTGGGCCAACGGTTACTTTATACGAGATTGTACCAGCCCAAGGTATTCGTATTTCAAAAATTAAAAACCTCGAAGACGATATCGCCTTAAGCTTATCGGCATTAGGTATTCGTATTATAGCTCCAATTCCCGGACGCGGTACTATTGGTATTGAAGTACCCAATAGAAATCCTCAAATGGTTTCGATGCGATCGATTATTGCATCTAAGAAGTTTCAAGAGAGCGAAGCTGATTTACCTGTTGCAATGGGACGAACAATTTCGAACGAAACTTACGTTTTTGATTTAGCGAAGATGCCACACTTGCTTGTTGCGGGAGCAACAGGTCAAGGTAAATCAGTAGGTTTGAATGCAATAATAGCATCACTTTTATTTAAAAAACACCCGTCACAATTAAAATTTGTATTTGTTGATCCCAAAAAAGTTGAGCTTAATCTTTACAGTGTAATAGAAAATCACTTTTTGGCTAAACTACCCGATGCTGAAGAACCCATTATAACCGATGTTGAAAAAGTAAAAGCGACTTTAAATTCGGTTGGCATTGAAATGGACAACCGTTATGATTTACTAAAAACTGCACATTCACGAAATATAAAAGAATACAATAAAAATTTTATTGGACGAAGGTTGAATCCCGAAAAAGGACATCGTTTCTTACCTTATATTGTTGTTGTTGTTGATGAATTTGCCGATTTAATAATGACAGCTGGAAAAGAAGTAGAATTGCCAATAGCCAGAATTGCACAATTGGCACGTGCAGTAGGTATTCACATGATTATTGCAACACAAAGGCCTTCAGCAAATATTATTACTGGTATAATTAAAGCAAATTTCCCATCGCGCATTGCGTTTAAAGTTGCTTCGGCAATTGATTCTAGAACCATTTTAGATCAATCAGGAGCCAACCAATTAATTGGCAAAGGCGATATGTTAATTAGCGAAGGAGGCGAATTAGTGCGCTTACAATGTGCATTTGTCGACACCCCTGAAGTAGAGGGAATATGTGAACATATTGCCAATCAACAAGGATATCCAACAGCATTCCTACTACCAGAATATGTTGGAGATGAAAGTGAAATGCCTGGCGCAGTTGATTTAAAAAATAGAGATGATTTCTTCAACGACGCTGCTCGAATTGTTGTTTTAAACCAACAAGGTTCAACTTCAATGATTCAACGAAAGTTTTCGATTGGATACAACCGTGCAGGTAGAATTATGGATCAATTAGAAGCAGCAGGAATTGTTGGACCTAGCGAAGGAAGCAAAGCTCGTAGAGTATTGATTAGCGATGAGTATAGTTTGGAACAATTATTGAATTCAATCTAGCCAGCTTTTAAAAATTCAAATAAACAAAAACGTAAAAATTGAAAAAACAGTATATATTATGAAAAGAGTATTCATTTTTTTATTTCTATTTAGCTCTTTCGTTGGCTATTCACAAATAGACCAAAAAGCAAAAAGTATTTTAGACCAAGTTTCTAAAACAACAAAGAACTACAGCAGTATAAGCGCCGACTTTGAATTCATAATGATAAACACTGAAGTAGATATAAATGAATCCAATAAAGGTAGTTTAATCATCCAAGGCAATTCTTATAAGTTAAACATTAATAGTATTGAAATTTTTAGCGATGGAGAAACACAATGGACTTATATGACCGACGCAGATGAGGTAAACATATCTGAAGTAAATACAGACGAAGAAAGCATGATAAACCCTGCTACCATATTTTCTATTTACGAACACGGCTATACAAATACCTATTTAGGCGAATTCACTTCAGGAACTATTAATACACATAAAATTGAAATGGTACCTACCGAAGAAAGCGAATTTAGTAGAGTAATACTTGAAATTAATCAAACAAATCTTCAAATAATAGGTGCAACTATGTTTGGAAACGATGGGAACCAATACTTAATTGCAGTAAAAAATATGAATACGAGTAAAACATATCCAAACTCAACCTTTGTATTCGACACTCAAAAGCATCCTAACGTTGATGTAATTGATATGCGTTAAGGCTTATTTCAAAAAGCTTTCAATTCCTAAGCGGTACGAATCGAGTCCAAAACCCATAATACTCCCCGCACACACAGGACCGATTAAAGATTCGTGCCTAAAACTTTCGCGCGTGAGAATATTTGAAATATGAACTTCTACGACAGGAGTTTTTATACCCGATATAGCATCACGAATTGCAATGGATGTATGAGTATATGCACCTGCATTTATTATTATACCATCGAATTCAAAACCATTCTCATGCAGTTTGTTTATAATCTCTCCTTCAACATTCGATTGAAAATATTCTAATGAAATGGTAGAAAATAAAGTTTTCAATTGCGAAAAGTAAGTAGCAAAATCAGAATCTCCATAAATTGATTTCTCCCGAACACCCAACAAATTTAAATTAGGTCCATTAATAATAATAATTTTCATAATAGTATACATATTTAATACATTCATCAATAAATCTTTAATTATTTCAAAATGTTCGATAAATTGAATACACTTTGAAGAACCAAAATTATAAATTATTGTTAATCTTATAAACAATTAAATTAAATAGAAACAAATAAGTTAAAAGTCATTGTACAAA
>JAQIBQ010000105.1 GCA_027859005.1 Prolixibacteraceae bacterium
AAACAACTCATTGTTCCAAGTATAGTTTCGTTCTTCGGTGAGTTGATTGTTGGAGTTGAATTGTTTCTCCTGTTTTTTCTCACCAACCCATATTGAATCTTGTTTTTTGAATTTACAATAGAATGGATATTCAGCATATCCACCGCTAATTACATAGTTTTCACTCTGTATTATACTATCTTGATGTGAAACATATGTAGTAAGAAAACTTTCTTGGTTTGTTTTATACTTATATTGCCAACCACCAATCCACCCATTTAATGAGCTATAACTATATCTATAGTCTGTCTCCCATCCAGTTTCAGATATCGTCATAACTCTCTTTGTCCCATTTGTCCATACACTGTCTTTAAAATCAAAGCTTGTGGTAATTGAATAATACAATGTATCGGGTGTATTCAGGCTAAAATATTCACTCTTACTACGGCTTGAAAGCTCACCGGTATATTCATGGTAACCCTTTCTTTCATCTATGTAATTTAAATTTCCATTTTGAAGATAAAACGTTTTCTTCCTTGAAGAAAACAATCTCCACTGCTCAATATTAGTATCCCACACATACTCTATTTCTTCAACAATTGAGTCAGGAATATTAAGATAGAATTTACGCTCATCATTCAACCATTCTTCACGCTCTTCATCATATCGTTGAACAAGTATCTCAATAGAATTATCTTCAATACCCCGAGTTTGTGTTCGCTTTACTGAAGGAATAAACCAACGGGTCACAAACGACCAACTGTAATAAGTTATAGTTTCAACATTATTTTCAGTGTTGTAGGTATACCCTATTTTATTTCCACCAACCTGAGGCAAACCATTTTCATCCAATGAATATTCACATTCCATAAGCAAATTTCCATTAGGGTCATACTCTTTTTCTTCGACTGTTTTGGTCACCCAATTATCACTTGAATTTAGAACCTGATGAGTCTTTTTTATCTGTAAGCCATTTAATTTGTATTCTATGACATCTTTCTCTGTCAATCCAGAAGCACCAGAATCCAAATTGTTTGAGAAGTAGAGAATAGAATCTAGTACCATATCATCTACAATTTCAGACTTTAATTTATTTTCCTCTGAATAAATTATCCCGGATGTAAAAATGGAATCAATTAAAGACAATTTACTTTCCGAGCTTTTTTCACAATAAGAGAAGTCTCCATCAATATAAGACCTTGTACTTAGGTTTGAATAGGAATTAAAAGAGTTGGAAAGGAAAAAAACAATAAGCATTGTTGATTTAAACATAGCATGTTGATTTTGAGGTTTTTTATTCAAAGTAAAAAAAAACGATACAAACACAAAACAAATCACAATGTCATTAAGCATGTTCGACAATATTTTCGCATCTCACTAGCCTATATTGTAATGTAGTATATCTAACGCTCAATCCATGAATAGACATACAATACATTAATAAAAAAATACCATATTTTACTTACACTATATTAAAAAGGGAAAGCGAACATTTTTACAAACATCCGCTTTCCTTTTTATTGATAATAAGATCTATTTAATCTTCTTCAATTCAAGTTTTGGCAGTATTTTACCATCTTTTGTTCCTCGGGTATAGATCACCAAACCGTTGAGAAAGTTCCGTAAAATTTGATCACCACAGGGTTTGAAGTTCGGATGATCTTCGGTTCTAAAAATGGCACCTAACTCCGAAGTCGTAGCTTTAAAATCGACCAAAGCCAATATTTCAACAATATCGGTATCGCGCAATTTAAGGGCAACCCGTAATTTCTTCATTACATCGTTATTGCTCATATCTTTTCAATTAACGTTGAATATTTTGGATTCCATTTTGGATTCGAAGCAATGATTCTTCTTTGCCAATCATTTCACAAATGTCAAATAAATCGGCTCCCATTGGTGCACCAACAATACACAAGCGGAAAGCATTCATTACCACGCCAAATCCCCATTCTTTTTCATTTACAAAAGCAGAAAACAACTCTTTTACAGTTGCCCCTACCCATTCATCGGAATAAGATGAAAGAAAATCGTGAATTTCCTGCATCATTTCAGGAACTCCTTCTTTCCAACGTTTTTTTACCGTTTTGGCATCGTATTCTGTTGGAGCTTCAAAAAAGTAACTTCCTTGTTCCCATATATCTGGAAGGAAGGTGGCACGCTCTTTTAACATACAAACTACCTTCGTTGTATATTCTAGTTCTACATCAATGTCTTTTTCATCTAAAAATAGGCTAAACATAGCAGCCAATTCTTTATCGGTCCTCAGTTGCATGTATTGATGGTTGAACCATTTTGCTTTTTCAGGATCGAATTTTGAACCCGACTTGCCTACTCGATCTAAATCAAAAGCAGCAATTAATTCTTCTTTTGTAAATAATTCTTGCTCTGTTCCAGGATTCCATCCCAACATAGCTAGCATATTTACAAATGCATCAGGAAAATAACCATCTTCGCGATATCCACTCGAAACTTCATTCGTTTTAGGATCAGTCCATTTTAATGGAAATACAGGAAAGCCCATTTTATCGCCATCGCGTTTACTTAACTTTCCTTTACCTACTGGTTTTAAAATTAATGGCAAATGAGCAAAAGTTGGTTTATCCCAACCAAGTTTCTCATACAATAAAACATGTAAAGGCATGGAAGGCAACCATTCTTCGCCACGAATAACATGTGTAATTTGCATTAAATGATCGTCAACCACATTGGCTAAATGATAAGTAGGCATCCCATCAGATTTAAACAGCACTTTATCATCTAGTCTATCGGTATTGAAAGTTACCGATCCTCTGATTAAATCAACATCAGTTACGTCAACATTAACCTGCATTTTAAAGCGAATTACATATTTCACTCCTTCATCTATTAAATGTTGAACATCTTCGTCATTCATAGACAAAGAGTTTCGCAAAGAATCTCGAGTTTCAGCGTTATAGGTGAAAGTTTCACCTTTGGCTTCATAATCAGATCGAATGGCATCTAACTCTTCAGACGTATCAAAAGCCAAATAAGCATTGCCACTTTTAATTAATTCATAGGCATAATCTTTATACATGGCTTTACGGTCCGACTTACGATACGGTCCAAACTCACCTCCTTCTTTAATACCTTCATCTATTTTAATTCCACACCAAGTCAATGCTTCCATAATGTACTCTTCGGCACCCGGAACGTATCTGGTCTGATCGGTATCTTCAATACGAAGTATGAAGTCGCCACTATGTTTCTTTGCAAATAGATAATTAAATAGTGCTGTACGCACACCACCCATGTGTAATGGTCCGGTTGGACTTGGAGCAAATCTTACCCTAACTTTCTGATTATTCATCTTAAATAGTGCTGTTTTATACTGAATTCGATGCCAAAGATAAGTTTTCATTCGATGTACAACAACTTTCAGTACTTATGAAAGGGCATCTATAAGGTTAATAGCATCATTCATCTAACTTTTTAATGCCTTCGTGGATAAATTAGTTGTATAAAACTAATTTTAAGTCTTGCATGACATCGAACAAAAATCTCACATCCCTTTACCAATAGACATTTCAGTGTGTTAATACTGTTTCTTTTAACAACTATTATTTAAAAAAATGGAATTAATACAAACCAGAAGTCCTTATTCACAACAATCGATCAAACCTTCGTCACAACAAACGTGCAGTTCATGTAAAACGACCTCAAAGATGCCACATGAATGTATCACTTGTTGTATTTTTGTATTACAAACTTAAAACACAAGATCATGTTATACCTATTAATCGCTTTCGGAATTTTTTTAATCGCAGTTGGAATAGCTTTTGTTAACGAATCAAACAAAGCTCACCAATAAGATTAGTATAAATAACCTCAATTACGGTACTTATTTTCAAGTATAGTAATTATTGTTTTGCCTCGTCATGAGGTTTTTTTATGTCCATACGCTTCAGTTCAACTTAATTCAAAATGCCCCCTAAAGATCCCCTACGAATGTATCGTTTGTTATTCCTTCTTTAACGTTTATCACTTCCAAAATCAATCGTTCTTTTTAAAAGTTGCTTTACTTATATTTGTGGTCCATTTTGAAACCATTAAACAAAAAATAAGTCATGGCAGAATTTAAATATCAAAAACCATTTCCCATTGGAAAGGATACAACAACTTATCGTAAAATTAGCAGCGATTTTGTTTCAACAGTTGATTTTGATGGTAAAAAAATTTTGAAAATTGAACCAGAGGGCTTAGAGCTTTTAGCGAAAGAAGCATTTGCCGATGTTTCATTTTACCTAAGACCTGCTCACTTAAAAAAGGTAAGAAGCATTCTTGATGATCCAGATGCAACCGATAACGATCGATTTGTTGCACACACCATGCTTATTAACCAAGTGGTTGCTGCTGAAGGAGATTTACCAACTTGCCAAGATACAGGAACAGCAATTATTGTTGCCAAAAAAGGTGAGAATGTAATGACTGGTGTTAACGATGCCAAGCACTTATCAAAAGGAATTTACGACACTTATTTGAATCGTAATTTACGTTATTCTCAGGTTGTACCACTCAACATGCTTGAAGAAAAAAATACAGGCACCAACCTTCCAGCACAAATTGACATCTATGCTGAAGAAGGAAACAAATACGAATTCTTATTCCTCACCAAAGGTGGTGGCTCTGCTAACAAAACATTTTTATACCAAGAAACAAAAGCATTACTAACCGATGACGCTTTAAGCAATTTCGTTAAGAAAAAGATAAAAGATCTTGGAACATCGGCATGCCCTCCTTATCACCTTGCTTTAGTAATTGGAGGAACTTCTGCCGAAGCAACTCTAGCAACCGTAAAAAAGGCATCGGCAGGATATTACGATCATTTACCAACTGAAGGCAACGATGGCGGTCAAGCTTTTCGCGACTTAGAGTGGGAAGAAAAAGTGTTAAATATTTGCCAAGAGAGCGGTATTGGTGCTCAGTTTGGTGGCAAATATTTTGTACACGATGTTCGTGTAATTCGTTTACCTCGCCACGCTGCTTCATGTCCTGTTGGTTTAGGCGTTAGTTGTAGTGCCGACCGTAACGTAAAAGCTAAAATAACCGAAGAAGGTATTTTTGTTGAACAGTTGGAAAAGAACCCACGTCAGTTTTTACCCGAAAGAGCTCCTGAATTGGCTGATCCAGTTGAAATAGATTTAGATCGCCCAATGGATGAAGTTTGTAAGGAACTTTCTAAATATCCTGTTAAAACACGCTTAAATTTGAAAGGCACTTTAATTGTTGCTCGTGACATAGCTCACGCAAAAGTTAAAGAGATAGTTGATTCAGGCAAACCAATGCCCGATTATTTCAAAAATCATCCGATCTATTATGCTGGCCCAGCAAAAACACCAAAAGGGATGGCTTCAGGAAGTTTTGGACCAACCACTGCTGGACGTATGGATTCTTATGTTGATCCTTTCCAAGCATTAGGTGGATCAATGATTATGCTGGCAAAAGGTAACCGCTCACAACAAGTAACCGATGCTTGTAAGAAGCATGGTGGATTTTACCTAGGCTCAATTGGTGGCCCAGCTGCAATTTTAGCTAAAGAAAGCATTAAAGAAGTTGAAGTGGTTGATTTCCCCGAGTTGGGAATGGAAGCTGTTCGCAAAATAAAAGTTGAAAACTTCCCCGCCTTCATTATCGTTGATGATAAAGGAAATGACTTTTTTGCAAACTTATAAAACATAGAATACAGATTACGCGAATTAAACGGATTTTCACTGATGTGATAATCCGTTTTTTTTAGTTTAGCCCTTTCCCTAACGTGATCCCTAAACACCTCACTTAGCTAATCATTTTCAGTCTACTACATAATTTATTTGTTAGTCATTGGGCATTTAGGAAAATTAAATATAGAGCCACCAAATGACTTTTTTCTAATGACAATTGACTCGTCAGCTCTGCCATAAGCGTAGAACTCTTTTTTAATGCCTAATTTTAAATACGATACAATTTCTCATGATATCGAGCTGACGTTATCCCTAAAGGGCTTTATACAGATGTCAACATCTCCTCCCTGTAGAAACAAGAGACCCTAAAAACGGCTAATCCAATGTTAAGGCAATATTGACCCCGGCACGTATTCCAGGAAGATAAGTAGGCAACTCAATTAATAGCTTTTCAGCAGCAGACCAGACCTTCACGTTATTTTTTATAAATCTGGCTTTATCAGAAAAAGCTGCATTCACATCACCTTCAATAAAACTATAATCAAAATTAGCTACGTCAACAGCCCTATATTCAGCTTTCATTTTAACATGCTCAACTCCCAAACCAATAAAGTAAAAATCAAGCCATAACCTCTCAGTTAACATAACTTGGTAGCCGAACTGCACACCGACCCCAACTCCATTAAATTTTGCTTTCACATCGAATAGTTGCTGTTGGGTAACGAATTCATTTTTGATGTAATCATTAAGTAACAAGCTATAATTCCAAAACCTAAAATAAGGCCCCCAGTAAAATTTGTTGTCTTTAATGTTTTGCCCAAAACTGAAATATTTTCTCATCTCTATTGACCCATGCCAAGCTGTACTTTCGTTTTGTAACCATATGTTTTGCCCTTCGTTAAAAAGGTTCTGAACATCAATTAATCCGTTTTTTGAATTCCAATAGCCGATATTTATATTCATTGTATAGTCTGAATGGATCAACTGCTCAATCCCTAAAGAAAAGTCACCCAGTGGGGCTCCCAACAAACCAACTTTCAATGCATTCCCTTGAGAAAATACAGTTTTTGTTCCAACGAACAATATAATTAGCAATACAATAAATTTTATTTTAAGCATTCGTTAAAAACGTTTGAATTTAATACTGTTACTAAAAGTATTAAACTTTCCTATTTTCTTTTACCAATTAATTTTAAAATAAATCGTTTAATGCCTTTGTTCTAAAGACAAATATTTCTTCTAACTTTTTCTTGATTATTAGTTTATTTGCAACATCACCCAAGAAAAATAATGGTGGTTGATAGCTTACAATATCTTTCATCAACGTTCCTTTTGGTGTAGATTCTAAAAAATGTTGATGATGCCATATTTTGTAAGGGCCAACTCTTTGCTCATCAACAAAATATTCTTTTTCTTTTATCCTAGTAATTTCTGTAACCCAAGTAGTTTTAATACCTAACAAAGGGGACACTTTATAGCTGATAATCATGCCTTCGTACATTTCAACAGGAAGGCCCTCGGAAGTAATATCGAAACCCATGTATTTAGGCGTAATAATCTTAAGGTTATGTGGATTCGAAATAAAATCCCATAATTCATCAATTGAACTATTAAAATATTGTTCTTTTTTAAATTGATAAAATCCCATACTCAATTTTCTTTAACTAATTCAAAGTTCTTTAAAAACGGCTATAACATGTAAGCCTTCTTCTCAAAAGTGCTAAAAGATGTATTTTGCTTTTGGAAAATAAGATCAATAGTTTTTCTTTTTCCGCTCGAAATAGGCTTGTGGATGCATACAGGCAGGACATGCTTTTAATGCTTTTTTACCTTTGTGTACATAACCACATTTTCGGCATTCCCATTCTTCATTTTCATCGCTTTCGAAAACGGTTCCGTCTTCAATTCGTTGAATTAATTTTCGATATTTTTTTTCGTGTTCTTCTTCTACTTGGGCAATTAATTTAAATACAAAACCAATTTTCTTGAATCCTTCTTCGGCTGCAACACGCGCAAATTCGGGATACAATTGCGTCCATTCTTCATTTTCACCACTTGCTGCAGTGTTCAAATTTTCAAGTGTAGAACCAATTTTACCTGCAGGATAAGTTGCTGTTATTTCAACATTCCCTCCCTCTAAAAATTTAAAGAATTGCTTTGCGTGTGATAACTCATGCATAGCCGTCTCTTGAAACAACTCGGCTATTTGTTGATAGCCTTCTTTTGCGGCAACTTTTGCGAACCATTCGTAACGGTTCTTTGCCTGCGATTCTCCGGCAAAAGCTTTCAATAAGTTTATTTCGGTTTGAGTTCCTTTTATGCTATTTTCCATATTGATGATGCTTAGTCTAAATCGTTTTTATCAAAACTTAAAGGAAGCAAGTTCTTAATCCCTTCCATAATTATAATACTATTGGCACCATCGAGAATGAGGCGAATGGGTTGATTAAAACGAACTTCAGCTTCAAGTATTGCTTGCCTACAAGCACCACAAGGTTTAGCTGCTTCTTTAATAAGTCCTTTTGAGTTAAATGCAGTAATTGCAATTGTTTTTACCACCGATTCAGGATAGTTGGCATTTGCAGAAAACAGTGCTACCCTCTCGGCACATAAGCCCGAAGGATATGCAGCATTTTCTTGATTATTCCCAAGAATTATTTCATCGTTATCCAACAAAATGGCAGCACCAACATTAAATTTGGAATAAGGAGCCCAAGCATTTAACGAAGCTTCTCTAGCTTTCGCAACAAGGAAAGCATCATTTTCTGTTAATTCAGCTAACGAGCTCGCCTCAAAGTATTGTATTTCAATTTTTTTATTCTCCATTATAAACTGTTTTTTTTTCAGAAGTGCAATTTATAGAAATGAAAATTGGTTTTCAACATTTTTTCACCCTTACTACAAACCTAATGAATGTATTGTAAGTGAGTTATTAACAGCAAGTTTTTAAACTAAACAATTTTTCTATTTTTGCTACGTATCTATAAATATAAAAACAGATACCAGATTTTAGGTAGAAAACTGTCAACTTCTTTTTCAAAAAGCTTATTTTACAAAAATGAAACAGGTTCTTTTTATAACCATCTCGATATTACTTCTCATCACACTTTTTGCTAATTCGCAGACTAAAATGTCGCGTAAAGAATACATCGATACCTATAAAGAAATTGCCATTCGCGAAATGCACCGAAGTGGAATACCGGCAAGCATTACTTTGGCTCAAGGCTGCTTAGAGTCGAGCAATGGGAACAGTGTTTTGTCACGCAAATCGAACAACCATTTTGGTATTAAATGCAAAAGTGACTGGAAAGGTGCAAGAACCTACCACAACGATGATAAACTAAACGAATGCTTTCGCAAATACCGGTCGGTAGAAGAATCATACATCGATCACACTAATTTTTTATTGGAAAACCCTCGTTATGGATACTTATTCAGGATAAGCCACACAGACTTCAAGGCATGGGCAAAAGGACTTAAAGCAGCGGGTTATGCAACCGACCCCAAATATGCACATCGGCTTATTAAAATTATTGAAGATGAGGATTTGCATATGTTTGACAATGTAAAACTCGAAGACCTACCAAAGCACGATATTTTGGCAGAACAAGGAAAAAGATATAATTCGAATGAACAAAAGAACAAAATTGAAGAAACAACAGAAAAAATAAAAGATACATTTGACAACCTTAAGATCGATCCTTATAAGCGAAGAGAGCTGAAATAACTAAATGGTATTGAATGCATTTATGCAAAAGCTGACGATACCTATGAGAGTATTGCACGCGAATTCGACATGAAAAATTGGGAAATTTATTTCTACAACGACCTTCCCAAAGGATCGTCACAACCAAAGAAAGATGAATTGGTTTACTTACAACGCAAACGATATATTGCCCCAAAAGGAAACTATTTCCATACGGTACACCCACAAGAAACGATGCGGGAAATTTCACAACGCTACGGAATGAAACTAAGCAGGTTGTACCATCTAAACCGATTAAAAAAAGGTGAAAAACCAATTGTTGGCGATCCTCTTTATTTACGTAAAAGAAAACCAAAAGCAGGTCACTGAACCACTTGTATTGAAAATACTTAGGTTTAAAAATTGAATGAAATTCAAAAGAGTGAGTATTGAATGATGATTATGAGATCAATAAATACTCACATCTTTACTCAAATCCATATTTATTTGAAAATGAAACTCCTCGCAGCAAGCTGACGAGGCATCTCAACGGAATTTGTATTTTTTAATGCGCATCAAGATGCAGGGAATCAAGCTTGCGATATCAGCGGAGCTACTAAAAGTACATCGGTTTAAAGTTTCAAAAAGCGAAAGTAACTGCAACAGAATTAAAAGGCTTTAACCAAAAAATAGAAAACAAATTATTGAATTGCCTTATAATTTTCGATTTGCTGAAAACCACGTAAAAAATCTTCAATTACCATTCTTTTTTTACCTGCCATTTGAATTTCTCGCACAGCAAGCCATGCATCGGCTGATGCAATTTTCAAGTATGTTTTTTTATCTGTTGAAATTGCCCCAACATCTACTGTCTCATTTCGCTCTTCGCATACAACACTATAAATTTTAGCGCTAGTTTCCTTGCTTCCATCAAGTGCAATAAACTTAGTCCATGCTGCTGGATATGGACTCAACCCACGAACAAAATTTCGAATTTTTTCAGCTGGTTGATTCCAATTAATTAAACAATCGTTTTTAAATATTTTAGGTGCAGGTGTAGGTTTTTGACCTTTTGCTATCAAATCGCTTTGTGAAATGAATTGAACTCTTTCACTAGCTAGAGCATCAACGGTCTTAGTAACCAACTTTGCGCCAACCAGCATTAAATTATCGTGTAATACTTCAATTGTATCGTTGGAAGCGATTGCTACTTTTTCTTGATAAATAATGTTTCCAGTATCAATTTCGTGTTGAAGTTTAAAAGTACTTACACCCGATTCTGTTTCACCATTTATAATTGCCCAATTCAAGGGTGCAGCTCCCCTGTATTTTGGAAGTAAGGAAGCGTGTAAATTAAAAGTACCTAGGCGAGGCATATCCCAAACAATTTCGGGCAGCATTCGGAAAGCCACTACCACTTGCAAATCGGCTTTCAATTTTTGAAGCTCTTCTATAAATTCAGGCGCCTTTAATTTTTCAGGTTGAAGAACCTTAAGGTTCTTTTCAACTGCATATTTTTTAACTTCTGTTTGATGTATTTGCCGCCCTCTTCCGGCCGGACGATCAGGAGCAGTAATAACGCCAACTACGTTGTAGCCTTCACAAACTAATGAGTCAAGACTTTGCACCGCAAAACCGGGAGTACCCATAAATACAATTCTAATATTTTTACCTTCCATAGTCAATCAATTATATCGCAAATATAAAACTGTATTTGAGAAAAAGGGAAAAGAAACTTACTTCTATTTAAGGTTTGTATTACCTTTTACGGCCTTTGGTTGATAAGGACAATGCATACAACCATTTCCACAACACCATCCACGCTCCGATAAATATGAAGCAGTCATTATTCGATAACCTTGTTTGCTCATGTAATAATCTTTGCCTTCAACGAGTTCGTCGTCGTAGCCCATATCATCTAAAAAAAAAGTCATTCGTTCTATTTCATTAAAATATAACCAGATAACACAAAAGTGATTCACAGGTTTAAATAAATCTACTTTTAGCAAAAAAAAGTAGGTCAAATGTTATTGAAAAGAACTATTTTGTAGTTCATAAAGAACAAAAAATATTAGATATGTTCAGGATTGTTAGTTTGCTCCCCATACTATTTTTCCTACTTTTTTCTCTTTTCGAAACTAAAGCTTTCGCAGAAGAGGATGTTTCTGAAATACTATACATCAACTCCTACCACAATGGTTATTTTTGGTCAGATGGAGTTACTGAAGGCATAAAGAACACATTGAAAAACAGTTCAAACTATGTACTAAACATTGAATATTTAGATGCTAAAAAAGACCCGAACTACTACAAGGATCCCCTATGCATTAATTATTTTGAGCGTAAATACACACCTGAAACCATTGATTTAATTATTACTTCGGATAACGATGCTCTTGATTTCATTTTAATGAACTTAAATCATTCCCTTTTTCGAAACAAGAAGATTGTTGCTTGTGGGATAAGTAATATCGAAGCCTATCAAACTTATGAAAATCTATACTTGGTAAAAGAAATTACTACGTTTGAAGAAACAATCGATATTATGACTTCCTTCTTCCCTGATATGGAAAAACTAATTTTCATTTCAGACAACCTAAGTAGTGGACGAATTTACATTGAACAAGTTTCCCAAATAATTGATACTCAATTTAAAAACATAGAACTTGAAGTTTGGGATTGCATTGATTTAAACACACTAGCCAAAAGGGTTTCCAGAATAAAATTTCCTAGTGTATTATTTTACTCAACCGTAAATAACGACTGCAACAACCAAACAGTAAATGAATACGATGTTGCTGAAATCATTGGGAAAAATACACGGGCTCCACTTTTCTCAGGACACTACACCACAACAACAAAAGGTTTTATTGGTGGCTGTATGACAACCGGTTTACAAAACGGCAAGATGGCTGGAAACCTTGCAATTGATTTACTAATTGATAACAAAAAAAATATTAAAAAGATAACTATTCCTGAAGTGATAACTGTATTTGATCATAAATCACTTACAAAGTTTCGCATCCCAAAAAAACTGATACCAAACAACTCAATAATATTAGACAAACCTGAAAATTTCTGGAAAAGGAACAAAAAACTGCTTTCAATTAGTTTTCTAATTATTCTCCAACTATTTATTGTAATTGGACTTCTTTACCGATCGGTAATACAACAGAAGAAATTCGAGAAGAAACTAATCATAGCTAGGGACAAGGCCAAGGAATCGAACACACTAAAGTCAATATTCCTTGAAAACATATCACACGAAATGCGCACGCCCTTGAACAGTATCGTTGGCTTTTCAGATGTTTTATCGGATGTTATTATTGATAAAAA
>JAQIBQ010000107.1 GCA_027859005.1 Prolixibacteraceae bacterium
TACCGGGAATTAATGGGTAAAATGAAATAGCTAGTTGGAATGTATTCAAAATCAGATTTTCGTTTTTAATTAAGACCCCAACCCCAATTTGCGAATAGATTTTGCTACGACTAAACCCGGTTTCTGTATTTCCAAGCATACCCAAAGAATAGGTCATAAATGGCCCAAAACGGAATCCGATAAAATTCCATGGAGCATACGATTGTGTTTGCAAGGTTAGAAGCAGCCTTCGGGTTCCCGATACCGTTGCATTTTTAAATCCATCTAAACCATAACCTTCATTAAGTAATAAACTATCGGACGATAGCCCATTTATGCTAAAGGTGATTTGTGGCTTAATAAATTGTCTGAATCTCCATTTACCTACTTCGATCAAACCCGTAAAGTAAAAAGCATCGGCCCTTACGGCACTTTGCTCGGTTTGCAAGGCATTAAAAAATGTACCGTATTCAATATTGGTACTCAAATACCCCCACGAATAGTAATTACCTAGCGAAAAACGGGCGCTTAAATAATACCTGCCAATAGTATTCTTCTGCTGATACCCGCCGGTTAGGCTGAAAACTTTTCCAATGGGAACATCCTCGGTTATGCCGTATTTAAAATTGTATTTGTCCTGCACATATTTCCGTGTTGATATGCCAACGCTTGCCATATAGAAATTTTCGTTGGTATAAAAATGCAATTGGTCTGCTTCTTTTGTTGGCTTTTCCGTATACCTGATTCTCAGAAAGCGTACTGAAGAAACAAAATTTGTAGCCCTTTCATATTCAGAATTCCCTTTGGACAACTTCATTGCATAGCCAGCCCAGTAATCGTGCGTACTATTTTTAAATCTCAGCGGCACAACGTCAGAAAAGGTGATGCGAATAGAATCGTTGTGAAATTGTTGCATGAATACTGCTCCTGCAGCCCATTTCGTTAAGGGTGAAAAAAACGAACGGTTAAAAGCTATGCTCCTGTTTGAATAGTGATTCCCGACCATCTGGTAGTTGAATGTTCCGCTTATAAATGTATTGCTGATAGTTGGGATGAAATAGCTTGTTTGAAATAAATTATCTTGCCCTGCAGCGTTTAAGGATAAGGCATTTTGGAATACATGCCCCAATCCTAAAAAATTATTTTCAGTAAGGCTCAAATAACTTCGTGGAGCTGATATTGAGGCTATTGGAATGATACTCCAAATATCTAAGGCACGGATAATAACATCAACGGAGTCCGAAATTTCTGAGGGAGATTTAACAGAAAAGGATACATCCCGTATATATTCATTACTGCGAACCATCCGTTCAGACTCTGTTATCAGCAACGAATCGAATGGTTGGTTTTCCTTTATCAGCAGCTGGTTTCGTATCGTAGCATCTTTCGATTTTATGTGATAGTTGTTTCCGTTTCTTGATATGAAGTTCCGGGGTACTTCAATTGTGTCAGCAATCGAATTGTCAAATGGATCGAGCGTTTCGATGGAAATGTGCCTGATAATTTTTCCATCGAAAGCACTGTATGGTTTTTGAATCAGTTTCTTATAGCCAATCCGTTTAGCTCTGTATTTTTTTGTTTCGTGTGATGCCCGTTTATAAAAGTACCTGTAAATGAATGTTGTAAACTTGCTTTGATCAGTATCGGATTCAATAGTCGCACTAATCGAATCCGTTTTTTCAACAGCTTGTTGTGCAACTGCAAAATCGCCGATCGATATTAATACAAGCAAAAGCAAGAAAACAGGCCTTAACCACATGATAATAAGTCATTATTTAAAAATTTTGTTCCAGTTAAACTTCTTTACTTTTCCTTTTCTTCTTTCTTTTCAAGTCGCTTAGCTTCTTTCTTTTTAGCAGCTTTTTTCTTCTTTCTTTGGAAGTACCCTTTGAATAAGAAATTTTCCTTTGCTGCATTCATATTTTCATCTAAGCCTTTACTGCCGCTTTTCATGTTCAATAAGGTTTGATTGATCACATTAGCAAGAACTGTGTCCTGCACCAACATGCCCAGTGTGCCTTTGCCACTGTTTATCATCACCATAATATCGGCAAGTTGTGCTGTTATAACTTCTGAATTGATTGCCGAAACCTTTAAACTTGTCATTAGGGTATCAATTTCAACCTGCACTCCAGAAGCCAGTTGCTGTAGATCTTCTCCTGAATACTCGTCGTCACTTTGTTGGCTCCTTCTTTCAGTAGTGTGATAATTACCTCTGCTTTTTTCCTTTTCATCTTTGTTTTCTTGTTTATTAAAATATCCTCTGAACAGAAAATTGTGTTTAGCTGCTTCTAATAATTCGTCTAAACCTTGTGAGCTATATTTCAGGTTTACCATTGTTTCAGCAAGATCATTTGCAATGGTTGAGTCCCTGATCACTTTACCAAGTGTTCCATGCCCGCTATTGATGTCGACAAGAATCTCGGAAATTTGTTTGGAACTCTTTTTCAGGTTCACAGAAGATTCGCTAAGATCTTGTGCAATAGTTACGTCATTGATAAGACGGCCAAGCGTGCCGTGACCGCTGTTGACTTTTATCATTATTTCGGCAAGTTGCGCTGAAATTGTTTCAACACTCCCGGCTGACTTTTGTATGCTCGCCATAATGTCATCGGTTTCAATGGGCTCTTTCGAATCAATATGCTGCCCGTCTTTTGCCACCGTAGAGTTAAATCCTCCCTGGGTAATCACCACAACTCGGTCGCCAATAATTCCGCTGGAGCCAATGGTTGCCTGACAATCTTCTTTTATGAATTGCTGAACACTTTTATTCACTAAAAGATCAATTTGCACCGTTGAATCATTAAGAAAATCAATGTTATCGACAGCACCAACATTGATTCCTGCGAAACGGATATTGCACCCCACTTCTAATCCACTTATATTGTGAAAATCAGCAGTCAATTTAAACACAGGATTAAACAAGTTTTTCTGTTTCCCTAAAATAAACAGAGCCAATAGAAAAAGTACTCCTCCTCCTATAATAAACAGACCTAATCGAACTTTGAATTTGGGTGTATTTGTATTCATCTTTTTATGGTATTAATTTTTAGGCTTTTTAAAATCATTTTTGAAGAATGATTTGATTAATTGGTCGTCAGAGTTTTCAAACTCCTCAATTCCTCCTTCTTTATAAATAATCCCATTTTGCAACATAAGCAAACGGTCTGCCGTAGCGCGTGCACATTCAATATCGTGCGTAATAATAATTGAGGATGTTTTATATTTTTTTTGTACTTCGTTAATAAGCAAGCTTATTTCATCCGATGTCACCGGGTCGAGCCCCGTTGTAGGTTCGTCGTACAACATGATCAGAGGGTCAACAACAATGGTTCGTGCCAGGCTGATGCGTTTTTTCATTCCGCCCGAAAGTTGTGAGGGCATTTTAAGCAAAGCATCCGATAATCCAACATTCTCTAAAACCTCTTCAATCTTTTCATCCATCGCCTTTTGTGTCATTGCTTTTTTTATTCTTCTCAGCGGAAATTCTAGGTTTTGCTTCACATTCATGGAATCATAAAGTGCGCCACTTTGAAAAAGGAAGCCAATCTTTTTTCTTAACTCGGCCATTTCTTTTCTCTGCAATGCACCCAAATCTTCCCCGAGTACTATTATGGATCCTTCGTCGGGCATTAATAAGCGAACAATGCATTTGATCAGCACCGATTTTCCTGAACCAGACTTACCAAGAACGACAAGGTTTTCACCTTTAAAAAGTTGAAGCGATACATCATTTAATACCTCCTGGCTGCCAAAACCTTTTCTGAGCTTATTGATTTCAACAACCGTTTCTTTAGTGTTTTTTTCAGGATTTGATAAGTCTGTGTCTCGTTCCATTTTTCTTATTTCTTGATGCTTGATGCTCGATGCTCATTTTCCAATTTTCCATCCAATCTTCTTAACCTCAATCTCAACCTTAATTCCGTCTCCTCTAAATCAACATATCGGTAATTTGTACTGCAATCAAATCAACAACAATCACTAGCAATGAAGCCACTATAACTGCTGAATTTGCAGCTTTGCCTACACTCTCGGTACCACGCCCTGCAGTATATCCTTTGTAACACCCAACTAAACCAATTACTGCACCGAAGAAGAACGTTTTAACAAGAGATGGTAAAAAATCGATTACCTCCATATGTCTAAATGCCTTTGTAACAAATAGCACAAAAGTGATGTCTCCCTTAATATTTGCACCAACCCAACTACCCATTACGCCTAATGCATCGGCATACAATACCAATAAGGGTAATACTAGCGTTGCGGCTAAAACTCTTGTGACCACTAAAAACCGCATTGGATTAGTTGATGAAACTTCCATGGCATCAATCTGCTCATTTACTTTCATGGAGCCTAATTCGGCACCCAAGCCCGAGCCTATTTTTCCCGCACAAATAAGTGCCGTGATTACCGGGCCAATTTCCCGTATCAGCGATATGGTTATCATGCTGGGCAAAAGGCTTACTGCCCCGAAATCGTCAAGCACAGGACGTGATTGAATGGTTAATACCAGACCCATAATAGCCCCTATTATTGATATCAGGGGCAAGGACTTATAGCCTAACTGATAACACTGCCTGAGAAATTCCTTAAATTCAAAGTCGCGCGAAAAGGTTTCTTTAAATGTAAGCAACATGAATAGGATGAAATTGGCTATATCTACTAAAAAGACATTGGCCTTCTCCGTTTTATCAAAAGACTTCTCGCTCAGTTTGATTGTTGCATTCCTTAGGTTAGGGATAACTTTTATGACCGGATTTATTCTTCGCATGGTGAAAAGGTTCAATTCACATTAAATAGAGTCTGTCTCTAATGTCCGATAACTGCGTTATGCTCGTCTTGAAACCAGTCATTTACGAAAAGTAAACTCCTTATTTTCAAAACTTCCCAAGCCTTGTTCTCGAAAATTATAGACCAGCCTCTTAAAAAATGCCGACTTTATGGACAGGCATTAAATAGCCATCGCTATTCGAATACCGAAAGCGATGACCTTTTATTCTTCTTTTTCGATTAAAGTTCTTCAATTAGCTTATGCAATTCTTCTTTCGTTTTGCCAAGCTTCACCTGAAGTCGTCCTAGCATCTCTTCCTTTTTGCCTTCAACCAATAAAAGATCATCATCGGTTAAGGTGGCGAATTTCTGTTTGAGCTTTCCTTTTTTCTCATTCCAATTCCCACTTAGTTCTGTAGTGTCCATTTTTAATTATTTTAATTTGTAAAAAAAAATTCATTAGTATTTGTTCCTATTAAGTTGCTGTATACCTTTTGGATCGAAGATCGTCTCTTCGGAGATCTATGTTTCCACTCATGCCTGCCTGGCTTACACAGTCTGACAGGGAACTCGTCCCTATTTAAATCGGGATCCTTTTATGACAATTTCCGCTGTGCTAGTTACACAACTTAAAGGTGAGCTAATCAAGCTGAAATAGCATTACAGAAATCTGGCAAAGAGTTACATGATTCACTGATGTTTCGGCTAGAACGGATAACCAATGGCCACATTCAGCACTAAATTGTCTTTTCTCCAGATGGAACTACTAAAATCGATTTCATTGGTAACCCAACGGTGGTTTTCTTCGAACCAGGGTTTCCGCATAGGCAGGGCTAAATCGAAGCGTAGAACAAAGAAGGAGATATCCACCCTCAAGCCTAAACCTGCTCCAACTGCAATTTGATCGGTAAATCCAGAAAAGTCAAACGGAGTCCCGGCGGTTGTGGAATTCGATTTTAACAACCAAACATTTCCTGCATCAACAAACAATGCACCTTTGAAATAGCTGATAATATTGAAGCGATATTCGGCATTCATTTCCAACTTAACATCGCCACCCATTTGAAGAAAGCCTTGTGTATTGGTGTCTTGAAAATAGTTGCCTGGCCCAACGGAATTGATCTGAAAAGCACGGATGCTATTTGGGCCGCCACTAAAAAACTGCCGGGTATAGGGCAAAACAGAAGAATTTCCGTAGGGCTTACCCACTCCCGCAAAAACACGCATTGCTAATTTATTTCCACTTCTTAAATTGTAATATATCCGACTATCGAGACTCAGTTTTGCAAATTGAGAATAGACTGATCCTGCAACTTTAGCTGGATTTTCGGATGAAATAGAATGACCTCCAATCAGGCTGGCCAATGAAAGGGCATTCCCTGCTACTTCTGATTTTAACTGGATAAATAATTGTACTTTTTTGCCCGGAATCATCTGTTCGCTGTAGGTATACGAATAACTACCCCCGGCAATAAATTGTTCTTCGTAGCTTTTCTTCAGGAACGGGTTCGACTCCAACAATTCTGTGAACTCTGTCGATTTGTTTCTTATTGATGAGTAACTTACATCGATCGGATTCAGTTTGTGCTCTTTCTTAATGTTCTCCTTCCATCGATATCCAAACACAAACATAAAGGTACGAATATCGAAATAATTGACTTTTTTCAAATAGTTATATGAGAGCAAAGCACTGGTTTTAGGAATATAAATGCTGTTTGATTTTCGAAGATTAAACGGGACAAGGAAACGAGGAAAGGTAAGTTCAAGCTGCGGAGTAAAGGAATAGGAATACAAGTTCTTATCCTTTCCACCCAATTGTGCCTCATATGTTCCAGCTAAATTAAAGTTCAGTAATTCTCCGCCTTTAAAGGTGTTCCGGTCAAGAATACTTAGATTCAAACGCGGCCCTGTGTAATTATTCGATTTTGAAACTACATCCATCTCTGCACTAAAGGTGTATTTCGACAGAGGTGTCATCAGAACAGTTACGTCCAATAACCCGGCTACTGAGTCTTCATTTTCTAAAAAGTTCACTTGCACCAATTTGAAATTACCCATCGACATAAGGCGGTTCAGCGTCTTGGTATGATTCAAATGGGAAAACACCTCCCCTTTCCGTAGATAAATAGATTGTGAAATTACGCTGGGCTTAACATGCATCCGTGCTTCACTGCCAAGAAACACAATATTCTTATAGCTAATCGAATCGCTTGAATTTCGTGAACCCCTCTCATTCAATGAGTAGTTTTGGTTGACAACTACGTTGTTGATTCGATAAACCCTTAATGCGTTTGATGGGATACTGTCTTTTAGGGTAAGTTTAAAGCTTACGCTATGGTTCAAGTTTGATGTATCGACTTTAAAAAGCAAGTAATCAGGACTAAAGTAGAAGTATCCTTTGTTTTTTAAGAATGCATCAATTCGTATACGTTCGTTTTTTAAGCGGTCGAGCATATAATCCTCACCTGGTTTAATGATCGATTTATCTTTTTTGGCAAGAATCAGGCTACTTAAACTATCGTCGTAGATATCGTAGATCATTTCATTAACAATAAAAGGCTGGTGAACATGGCTGGTGTAAACTACTTTGCCTGTCCGTTTCTTTTCTAAGATCTCCGATTCGGTAGAGCTTTTAAATATTCCATGGTTGAAAAGTTTTGCGTCGATAATGGTGGCTGTAACTCCGGGCTTAATTGCACTCATCAGTACCGGGGCTTCCCCTTTTTTCTTCATCCACTGTTTGAATTTGCTTTTGGGATTTTCTCCGGCAGCATTGTATAACATTAGTTTTGGCCGCATCCCTAAATAAGATTTATTGGGTTGTGGACGAAGAGCATCTTCAGCCGTGCTTTTAATCAAACTCTTATCTATTTTCTCTTCTGATTTTAATTTGATTTTCGCGCCAACATACAGCTTCTCGCCATAAGGCAAATGCCTTGTGCCGCTGCACGAAGCTATGAGTAAGCAGGTGATAATTAGTAGTATATTATTAAATATTTTCATTTACTGTAAACTAAAACATTACTTCATTGATCAAACAATTGGGCTGAAGCCCTCTTCTGATGCTGCTTTAATTGCCACGGGCTTAAGCCCGTGGTAATTAATTGTTATAGCGTTAGGGCTTTAGCCCAATTATTCTTTATTTCCTTTCGATTTAGGGGGCCTCTTTTTCATTCTGAATGCTCGTTTCCAGCTGTTGAAATCTTTCACAAACACTACACCGACACCGGTTTCAACCAGCTGACCTTCAATTGCCCCTTCGTACTGATTGTGCCGGAATCCCTTTAGCCTGAAACTACCTTCTCTGTTCAATTCGTATTCCACCGTTACATCGCTCGTAATATCGCTTGCCGAATTTTGTTTCGCCTTATCGCCCTCCACATCAACAGTTCCACCAAGCTGAACCGATAAGCGTTCATTAAAAAGTTGCTTCTTCATGCCAATTTCGACCTGTGTTCTGCCCTGTGCTTGTCCCGACTGATAATCGTCGTAGGATTGAATGTCGAAATTTAGCTCCACACCGGGAATTACTTTCGAACTCAACTGATTTAACTGTGCCGATAAGAATTTACTTACGGTAGTTCGTATTAAAGTTGAAGCACCAACCATTTCAGCTTGTAAATGATTTACCTTAATAAACCTGCCCAAAACCAATAAAGCAAAAACCTGCTTGTTCAAGGCAGAAGGATCTTCGTTTAACAGGCTCAATTTCTGATTTACTGGTCCTCCCAAAATTCCTTTTTCATCGGGAGGCAATTGTATTTCGAAACTGATTTCAGGCTGAAGAATTTTACCCCTTAATTTCAGCATAACAATAAATGGATAACGCTGCTTGTATTGGCTTTTGTCATCTTCGTTCATGCCCAGCTGATCGGCCACAAGGTCGTATGGAGAGGTGCGTAACTTATACTCTGCATTGATCGAAATGTTGGCATCGAGCGGATCGCCGTTCCATATTATAGTACTTCCGGCATCAATATCGAACTGCCTTTTGATGATCGATTCCAATGAAACAAGGTAACTTCCTTCACTCAAATTATAGGCTCCGGTTAAGCTCATGTTGCCACTTTGATCCATCGTAAAACTCAATGCCGCCTCACCTTTAACCACCAGCGAGTCGGTCGAGGCAGGATCCATCAACAAGCGGAGTGTCGCCTCCTTGTCGATTTCAATGATTGCGGCCACATCAAACCCTGATAAACTAGATTTTTGAGCTTCTATTTTATCATTTCGGTATAGAAATGGATTAAGTTGTTCTTCTGTTTCAAATTCTACAACTCCTTCTCCTTTATCTGTGGTAAGTTGATTATCAGGAACAACAAAAGTGAAGTTAGAACCCTTTTTCATTTTTAGTTGTGCTTTTACAATTGGCAGCAACATTGACCCCGACACATCGATTTTACTATCAATAATCATTTGTCCAAAAAACTCGTCATTGTCCTTTGCAGTTGTGTTGAAGAGCAAAAAATCTTTAGTAGTAACACTAAAGGCGAATTTAAAGTTGCTGAATTGTTGCATCTTAACAGCTCCATTAAGTACTGCCGTGTTTTCTTTAGCATCAAATAGCGTGAAGTTATTGAAGTAAATACCATCGTCTTTCAGCTGAATTACTTCATGTTTTAATTCGATGCGGTTGTTCAGAAACGCTGGGTTTAAGAAGGCATTGTTGAAAACCAATTCTCCGGTAATTCCTGGTGTGCTGGTATTCCCGTTAACTACAAAATTGCCACTAAGTATTCCTTCGGCTTCAGTTATTTGCCCCATTGAGAAGGCTTCAACTGTTTTCATAGAAAGCGATTCAATCACGGTTTTTATGTTGATGGAATTGGCTCCTCCATTTGGCAGGTAGTATCCTTTTGCTGAAAGTTTGTTATGGGCTCCAGACAAATTCAGATCAATATTGAATTTCTCTTGTGACGCGTTTTCTGCATTTAGCGTAAGGTCTCCTATGGGAATATTATGCAAAAATAGGTTCGCCACGTTTGCATCGGCAATGATACCATAACTTTCGTTCACCCGTTTTAGAAGTACATTCCCGTCGATAGTCCCCTCCACCAGTGCTGAATCTTTTGCAACAATTCCAGAAAGATCCTGTAGCTTGAAATTCTGAATGCCTATGTTCAAATCATCGTTGAACCGATCGTTTACCGATGCAATAGTTAACTGGCTTTCAGCATTATTTAAGGTCAGGTTGTGAATCAAAACTCCTTGTTTTCCAAATTCGATATAATTATCGGCAGCAATATTCCAGTGTTTGTTCATCAAATAGAAATTGGCCGGATCGATCGAAAAATTGAAATTAGCTGTATCCTTCGTAATTTGAGTGCCAACCATTAGCTTCTTATTTTGATCATTATCAATGGATGAGATTGATGTGGATATTTTATTGTCGGCAACTTTTCCGTCGACTAACAAATGGGTTAATCCGAACTGTTGGTACGCAATTTCCGCGATTGAAATTTTATAATTTAATGCTGTTAAATCGGAATTAACAGAAATTGCAAGGTCTTTAAATTCGGTAGTTCCATAAACAATTTTGTTAACGGAGGCATTCAGTTTCAGGTCGTTTTTTTCACTGTCGAAACTTCCTGTAATGATTCCGGGAATGAATTCATTCAATCCGGGGAATAGTACCTCCGAGAGGATGGGATGATTGTGCAACTGTATTTCGAAATTGAAAAGCGACTGTTCGCTTTTTGTTTTTTGGGGAATTGAATCGGAAACGGGGAAATAGTTGTTGATGAACTGCCTTAAAACAGAGGGGAGGGTAGCCAGCGAAACGGTTCCTAAATATTTGATTCCAATAAGCGCGCTGTTAATATTGAATTCGCTTCGCTGAGGTTCGTTTACCGATGCCGAAAGAAAGGATTCGAGCTTGTAGGTTTTTTCATCGTTCACAATGACGATGTTGTTAACACCAGCTGTTCCATTCAAATTATTCAATCCATTACCCTTGAAATTGGCTTCTGCAGTAAAACTCATACGGATATCCTTTTCAATAAAATGAAGCTTTTTTAGATCGGCTCCCAGCATTTTTAAACTAAATTTATACTGCTCCTGATCAGGATTAAGGTTCACTAATCCGTCGAAATCGAATTCTGCATTTTCATCGTCCAAATTTATTGTGCCTTCGAACTGCTTACCTGAAACTGTACCATTAATCGATAGTTTTTGGTAATTGTATTGATTTAGATATAGTTGTGTGGCTTCGGCTTTTATTTGTGCCGTAACTGTTTTCATATTTAATCCCTGTCCTTTAGTCTCGGCTGTTAATGAAACAGGGCCATAAAAAATTGTGTCTTTAAGTAATTTTCCCAAATTGAGATTGGAAAGTTTTGCCTTTCCGTTGAAATTTTCAGTTGCATCAATCGCTGCTGTAAAGTTTGCATCGCCAAAGCTGCTGGTCATTTTTGCTTCTGTTTCAAACGAGTTCAACTTTCCTTTAAATGCAATTTGCAGACTAATATTTTCGGGAAGCCCGATGTTCTCAGGGATGGATGAACCAGCCAGTATAAGCAGATCGTTTTTACCTGTACGAATTTTCAGGTTGGGAAAATCGAATAAAGCTGTTTTCATTTCAGGCAAACCGCTAATGCTGAGATCGGTTTCGAGAAAGGTGTTTTGTCCGGTTTTAAGCGCCAGCTTTTTACCGGTAAGGTGATTCATTGGCCCGTTTACTTTTCCTGTGATGGATGTTGAAGTTTTGTTGTTTTTAAAGAATGGCTGCTCAATCAGGTCGGGACTGAAATAAAGCACATCGTGATTTTTGAAACTTACATTCCGCATGTTAAGGTTCATATCACTGAATTGATAATTCTTCGTAAAACTATCTAACGAAGCATATTGAATGTAAAAATCGGCGTCGATGGTCGTGTTAGGTGTATTAAGCTTTAGGTTTTTTGTGGTAATGGATTGTTCATCCATACTGAAATCGGTAGCCAGACTATTAATTACAAAGTTATCCTGATTGATGGCACTGAATTTTTGAACCGAAATTTTTATCAGATCCGAGTCGTAATAAAAGTCGATGGCATTTACATTCATCTTATTGAATTCCAAATGTTCGGCATTAAATTCGTTTTTCAGATCAGGTTTGTTTCCTATTCGATATAAAAACGAATTTTCATTCATTTTCATTTTAGCCACAGCTACTTTCCAATTGTTGCTTGAAGAGGAAATGACTGCTATTGAATCTAATTCAGGTGCAAAATCGCGATACTGAATGTCGCTTTTCGAGAGGTCGATGGCAGCAACAGTTATCCGTTCTGTTTCTAAATCGATAAAACCTTCTTCTAGTTTGCATTGATTAATAATGGCCATAAGCGATAGAAAACCAACCGAATCGGCATAATGAACCTTGGAGTTGTTGAGCTCAAGCTTTTGGACGGAAATGTTAGGCATCACAGAGTTTGAATTACTATTCAGAATATTTGCCGTTGCCGTTTGTTGTACAATAACCTTTAAACCATCCATAAGCATTTCATCAATTTTATAAATCGATTTCCCCAAGTCGATCTGATCGACATTAAATTTCGATTTTTGAATTTCGATGTTTACGCTCATTGCCGCGTAATTGTCGTTGTACAAAAGCCTGAAATTTTGGAGGAATACCTTGTCGATTTTAAAAATCCATTTCGATTCAGTGAGGGGCTCGGTTTGTTCTTGATTGGTTGTATCAGAAAAAGCGGTTGTCAGAAAATTGTAGTTGAACGAAGGGTTGGTTTTGGTGCTGTACAAGTTAATTGTTGCATCGTCTAAGGTGAATGAACTGATGGTTATCTTATTCAGGAATAAATCGAAAAGGGCAATGTTCACTTTTGCCCTGCCCGCATAAAGCAAGGTGTCTTTTTGGGTGTCTTCGAGGTAAAGTTCTTCAATTAATATTGATTTTGGAAATGAGATGCTGACTTTCTCCAGCTCCACCTTGGTGTGAGTTTTATTGCTAACAAAAGTAGTGGCAAAACGAACAATTTTAGTTTGGATGGCTGGAATTTGAATCAATGCCGCAACAATAATAAATAGAAATACAATAATAAGAGCTACCCATAAGATCGCTTTCATTGTTTTCCGAATCATTTTTTTTGCTGAGATCATTTTTTCGTTTTACTACTCCTTCGTTAACTTAACACGTAGAAATAAGTAATGATTGCTAAATATTGTTGTATTTTTTAATAAATAGGTTAAATACCTTCACTCTTTTATCAGTCGTGGAGCAGTGATATTATAGTAGAAAATAGATTAAAGTTAAAAGTCACAACTGCATAGCGCAGGGCATCAGCATTTAAAAATATAAAAACAATAACAGTCCACGGATTACACTAAGTAATTTGATGGAATTAATGTCGTATTTATAATTAACTAAACAACAGATCTACTTTTATTTAAATAATTATCAATTGTCCAT
>JAQIBQ010000118.1 GCA_027859005.1 Prolixibacteraceae bacterium
AGTTGTGGCGCCAGCTGCATTGCTGGGTAGCTATGTATGGAACAGATAAGCGCTGAAAGCATCTAAGCGCGAAGCTGGCCTCAAGATGAGATCTCCTTTAAGGGTCGTTAGAGACTATAACGTTGATAGGTCGTAGGTGTAAAGGCAGTAATGTCATAGCCGAGCGATACTAATTGCCCGTAAACTTTTTTCGCTCTCTAAACTTTTTAATTTGTACGTTTTTGTTTCCAATATGTCATTAATTTATTGACAAAAGGTAATAGCGCTAAGCTATTATCCGATAGCAAATAAGCTAAGTCACAAGATTTAGGTGGTTTTTGCTTCGGGGTCCCACCTCTTCCCATTCCGAACAGAGAAGTTAAGCCCGATTGCGCCGATGGTACTGCAGAAATGTGGGAGAGTAGGTCGCCGCCAACTTTTATTAAACCCTGGTTCTTTATTGAGTCAGGGTTTTTTTTGTTAAATATTTTCCTGAAAACTTCGTGTTTAGCCCTACATAAATAAAATAAGGTGTACCAGTCTCCTTTTTCGATGGCTATACTTGTTATGAATAATTAACTATACACACTTTTAATAAAAATTTAGCAATTCTTTTTTGTACTTCAACTATGCTTCAGGTATTTTTGTCAAAACTTGCATTGTGTTTAGTATAGAAGAGAAGAAAGCATTAGTAACCAATTTTTGGTCTGGATTTAATTTGTATTGTAGCCGTCAACGCTTTTTAAGAGGCAAGAAGAAAAATTGGCTATTGCATCGCACGAAAGTGAATAATGTTCATTTAAAATTCGATCCAGGAAGAACATCAGTTCAAGTTATTCTCGAAATTCAACATAAAAGTGAAAGTAAGCGTTTAGAAATTTATGAACGTATTGAGAGGTATAAGAATTTATTAGAACTTGGATTTGACGATGAATTAATTTGGGACTTCGCTTTCCAACGGGAAACTGGTAAGGAAGTTTGTAGAATATATACCGAGTTGAAGAATGTAGACATTAACAAACAATCTCAGTGGGAAGAAATGTATGAGTTTATGGCTCAAAAGATGTATGTACTTGAAAGTAATTTTTTGGAAATCAGAGATTTGATTAGAGATTGATATTATGGCTAAAGAGATAGAACGGAAATATTTGATTGATATTGAAAAGTGGGAAAAGGGTGGTATAGAATTGAAAATGAAACAAGCCTATTTAATGATTGAAGGTGATAAGGTTGTTCGAGTTCGTATTTCAAATGATAAGGCATTTTTAACCATAAAGGGAAATTTAAGTGGCATAACACGTGATGAGTTTGAATATGAAATACCTGTTGAAGATGCAAATCAATTGATGAAAATGAGTATTGGTAATGTTGTTTCAAAAACAAGATACTTACAAAAATATGCTGGAAAATTATGGGAGATTGATGTTTTCGAAGGTGATAATTTTGGTTTGATTGTTGCTGAGATTGAACTCGAAAATGAAACAGAGAGTTTTGATATACCTATATGGGCAAAAGAAGAAGTTAGTACCGATTCACGCTATTATAATTTCAATTTATCTCGTAATCCATTTTCAAATTGGCAATAATTTATTGAACAAGTAGTTTATTTATTGAGTAAGTTTTTAGGTGTATTATATGAAAGTAATAGTTACATCAGTCCTACTATTTATAGGTTTGAGTATACAAGCAAGTACAAAACAAGTTCTAGGTGATTCAATTCAATTTAAATTAAATGAGCTTTATTCATTTTTAAATTCAGGGGAGTGGGAATCGTTAGATTCTGGAACTTTTAATAGAACAAAAGAGTTATTAGAGTACATTGAAAATTCACCAATCGACTCCGTTGTAGTTGATTTGAAAAGCGATGTAGATAGTTCAAATCTATTTTTAAAAAGAGACATACACTTCATTTCTGAAGTAGAGAATATTGAAGGATATATACGCTCTTGGGAAATTAATAATTCATTAATTAATATTGAAAAGCATATCCGTGCAGATACACCTATGGAATCAATACTTGTTCCTGAAAGTGAGTTTTCTGGAATCTATAACAAAATACCAATTGTTACTTATGGCGATATGGATCGACTTATAAACGATTCAATTGTAAGCTATCCCGACTCAATTCTTCTTTTAATTGCAAATACTAAACTAATTCGTTCCGCTAACAAAAGTAAGGAAACAGACTCAATCGTTAATTCATTTTTAAACATTGAGAGAAAGAAATACACCAATGAATTAATAAAATCTTTCAGAGATTCAGTAAGTTATACATATCGACAGAATTATCTGAATGATTTAATTGATATGCAAAAGAAAAGCTATACTGATTCAATAGCAAAACACAATATTGCCGTGCTAAATTCATATAACGATTCGATTTCGTTAGTTGTGAATAGTTATTATAAATCGTTACTAGTATCGTTGATTAATTATGTCGATAAACTTCCTAATGAACTTACTATTTACAACTTATTGGATGAGCCTTCAACTCTTTTACTTCAAAATAATGCGAAACGTTTTCAATGGGTATGGTTGAAGAATGCTCAAAACGACTCAATTGGACTTCGAATCGAAAATTTGGACAAGAATAGTTTTAAAGTTTTTGTTGATGAATCGGTTAATTTATCACGTTTAAGTAAAAAGCAAACACTAGATATTGAGCGAGTTAAGTCTCGAAATGCACTAGATCAAAAATTGAAAAAATTTAAAACTAGAAAACCTGTTTTAAGTCCATGGAAACTAGAAGGAAAAGCCTATTCTGGATTTACGCAAACGTACATAAACGATTATTGGTCGAAAGGTGGTAACTCTTCAGGATCAGCTTTATCTACTTTTAGTTATGATGCAAATTATTCAAAGGGAAAAATTAAATGGGAAAATGGTTTTGATGCAAAGTTAGGTCTGGTTTTTTATTTGCCAGACGAAGAGGTTGTTACAGAACGAAACTTGCATAAAAATTCAGATAATATTGAGCTAAACTCTCGTTTTGGATATTCAGCATTTAAAGAATGGTATTATTCAGCAGAGGCAAACTTTAAAACCCAATTTTTCTTGGGTTACAAAAATAATAACGAAACTGTTCCTAATTCGGCTATATTCTCACCAGCATATTTAACATTCTCAGGAGGATTTGACTATAAGCCAAATAAAGAATTTTCGATGTTCTTAGCTCCTTTATCAGTTAAAATAACGTACGTAACCAATCCTGACGTTGATGAAACAATTTTCGGTCTACTTGAAGGTCAAACCCGGAAAACAAGAATTGGTATTGCTGGTAAATTAGAGTATTCTAAAAAAATTACGACTGATATATCTGTACGGTCAAAGAATTCAATATTCATAAATTATGGAATAAATAATACTGGAGGATGGCAGTTTATTAAAATTCCGGATTTCGATAGTGAAACAACCATCTACTTTAAAGTAAATCAATTCATTAGCACGCAAGTGAACTTTCATTTTATTTATGA
>JAQIBQ010000192.1 GCA_027859005.1 Prolixibacteraceae bacterium
CCCAAAAAGGAGGCCTGTCTGGCAAGACTGAAAGTACTCAAAATCATAACACATTAATATTTTCCCCACAACTTTTCCATGTGATCCCAAAAAGTGAACAACAAAAAAAGGCAGAAGAAAATCCTCTGCCTTATCGTAATCAAGATATTTTTTAATATTATTCTAAATTAAGTTTTTTGGCAATTTTCTTTGGAAGTGCATCTTTATGAACCATGATATCAATTGTACGTAGAGCTACATAAGGTTTAGATAAATAGAAGTATCCTTCGTAGTCGTTGTATTCTCCCCATGAATTCTTAACCTTATAATAAATAGTTCCATTCTGATCTTTAGCGGTACCAATAATGTGCATACCATGGTCATCTGTAGAAGTATAATTATCGAAATCGATTTGACGCATTTCCTGAGTGATTGTTTTTTCTTGCCCTGGACCATCAAGAGCATACAGCTTCTCTTTTTGTTCTTTTTCATCCATGCTCTCCCATTTCGAAATCTCAGCGTCGTTCATTTCAGTAATATCAACATCAGGAATAACGGCAACGCCTTTCTTCTTTGTAGCAAAGCCTTTGTCGCTCACATCAGCACCCCAAGCAATAGTATAGCCATTAGCAAGGGCATTGTCGATAACTTCAATCATTTCTTCTAAAGGAACATTATAAATTACGTCCCAAAGCCAGTTGTCGGGAATTTCAATAACAAAAGGTTCGTAAAACGGATGATGCGTGTAAGACCCAATCTCAATGTAATCATCGGGATTAAATTCCATGTAATCTCGAGCAAATGACTGCGGCGTGTATTCAACACCTTCGTATTCAAAAGTCTCAGGAATATCGCCCAAATAGTTTGCTAAAATATCTTTATACGTGTCGAACCAAACGGGTGATAATTTTCGGTTCTTATTTTTAATTACACCATCAACGAACCCTTTCAATGCATTGTCCATTTCGCCATGTACAGGTTTATCTTCACCAATAGTTAAGCCATCGTATACGGATTCTGGAACCATTCCATAATTTTTAATTACCCATGTAGCATCGTGAAAAGCACCACCAGCACCAAAATTTGTACTCCCGTGCATTCGTACATACTTATCGGCTTTTCTTTCATAACAATGGCTTACGACAAACATTTCGGATAAGTCAAGTGCTGGTTTACCCATTCGTATTAACTCCGACTCAATAAAAGAAAGCGATGAAAATGACCAACAGGTACCAGAGCGGTGTTGATCTTTTATTGATGTTGCAGGAATTTCGATAACTGGTGTAAACTGATACCCTTCAACTGAATCTTTGTCTGATTCCTGCGCAATCGCATTTGAATTTAATATAAATAAAAGTGCAAGTGCACTTATGAAAAACTTAACCATTAAATATATTTTTTAAAAATTTACAATATCAATAGATCGTTAGATTTTGAGATTCGAGTAATGAGACACAATGTATGTTGCTATATATAAGTGAGTTACATAAACAACCACTGCTTTTTTAATTGTCTTATTATCAATGCATTGCAAAAGCGTACCGGACTATTGAATATACAAGGCTTAAAAATATAATTTTCAATTGATTTTTAATGTGAAAAAAATCACTGTTCTTAAACGATTTCTTTGTACCTGAAACAATCGAGTACATGATCGTTAACGATTCCAATGGCTTGCAGATATGCATACATAACCGTTGGCCCTAAAAATCCAAACCCTCGTTTTTTCAAATCTTTTGAGATTTGTATCGACAATTCGCTGGTTGCAGGGATATTATTCATGCTTCTAAATTTATTTACAATTGATTTCCCCCCAACATAACTCCAAATAAATTTACTAAAAGAACCATATTCCTTTTGAATCTCAAGAAAAGCTTTTGCATTTTTAATGGTAGCAACAATTTTTAATCTGTTTCTGATTATGCCAACATCCTGCATCAATTCTGCCACATTTTGTTCGTCAAATTTTGCCACGAACTCGGGATCAAAATTAGCAAAAGCATTGCGATAACCTTCTCTTCGCTTTAGAATTGTAATCCAGCTCAACCCAGCCTGAGCACTTTCTAGAATTATAAATTCGAACAATTTACGATCGTCATAAACCAGAACACCCCATTCTTCGTCGTGGTACTTTCGGTATAAATCGGAGCTTTCACACCATTTGCATCTTTTCACAATTCTAATTTAAGTTTAAAACTACAGGCAATTTTCGAAGTTCATTTTACAATACAGAAGTAAAACCCAAGAATTTTAAGGAACGAATATATTCGGGCTGAAGTTTTGCTTTAATTTCAATTTCCTCATTAGTAATTGGATGATGAAACCGAATTGAATTGGCATGCAAAAGCATGGTCATCATCTCCCAGCGTTCCCTAAACAATTTATTTTGTTTGTTACAACCATGGGGTCTATCGCCAATAATCGGATGCCGGATGTGATCCATGTGTCGTCGAATTTGATGCATACGGCCAGTGTCTGGCTTAACCTCAACCAGAGAGTAGCGTTGAGTTGGATGTTTTCCTAAAACAATATCTAATTCAACTCTTTCCAATGTTTTATAATTAGATATGGCCTCTTGCATTTGACCATTCTCTTTTTTCAGCGGGTAATCAATACTTTCTTCATCAATGGTATAGCCACGCACAACGGCTAGATATTTCTTAACAACTTTGTTTTCTTGAAATTGAATATTCATTGAACGGTTTGCCTCATTACTTAATGCAAACAACAATACACCCGAAGTCTTTCGGTCTAATCGATGCACTGGTGTTACTCGCTGCCCTATTTGATCGCGTAATATTTGTATGGCAAATTCAGTAACATCAGCAGCTATAAAACTACGATGAACTAACAAACCATGCGGCTTATTAATGGCAATTAAATGTTCATCGTGATATAATACTTCTAATTCCATGAAATGCAAAGAAAGTAATAGCGTTGTAAAAGTTACGTACTATATTGAATTTAAAATACAATATCAAAAAATGTTTCGAATCAATTCTGTCCTAAATAAAATTGGCGCTTCGCCCAAACCCGACTTCCTTTTTTTTGTTCACTGATTAATATCTTTTGTTGTTTACGATTTACGTTTAACTCCAATTCTTGACTAAAAAAACGAAGGAAAACCCCGATAGCTATGCGGGGCAAGGCTCCCTTTAAAATAACTTCTTCATTTACCGAAATCTTAAGTGCGGCCGGGGGATCTTCTCACCAGCTCGAAGCTACCCGGTCTTTCTAAAGATTTCAATAAAACAAAAGATCATTTTAAATGAGGCCAATCATGCATTGTAAAAAACAATCCTTCAAATTCGTTTGCAACCGATAACTCACTCATTTCTTTCAATATATAACAGTTTAATCGAATCGTTTAGGACGCTATTGGTTTCGAATGAAAATACTTTCAAATCATTCAGAGCCTGTTAAAATTTCCCATAGGGAAAGTATGTGGGTAGAAAATGATGATTTGCCTTGTTGGTATTGTCCCGTACGGGACAAAATATCGTTGTATATCATTCAGTTTCTACCCGCATTTTGTTCCTGACAGAACAATCA
>JAQIBQ010000302.1 GCA_027859005.1 Prolixibacteraceae bacterium
CTTTTTGCTCGTAATGGAGTTCTTGGAACTTACGATTTTGTGAATCCGGGCAATAATGTTTACAACGAACATTATCATGGAAACGCAGTATTATCAATTATGGCAGGCAATGATCATGGATTTCTAATTGGTTCAGCTCCTAGTGCATCCTATTGGTTGCTTCGATCGGAAGATGTTGACACTGAATCACCGCTTGAAGAAGATTACTGGATTATTGCAGCCGAATTTGCAGATAGTGTAGGATGTGATGTTATTAATACTTCACTGGGCTATTCAACTTTCGACAATAAAGAATTTGATCACAACTACGAACAATTTACTGGAAACACCTTGAAAATTTCAAAAGCAGCTAATATGGCTGTAGACAAGGGCATTGTTGTAGTATGTAGTGCAGGAAATTCAGGTAACGATTCGTGGGGACATATTGTAGCTCCATCTGAGGCTAAAGAAGTATTATCTGTTGCAGCAGTAAATAATTTAGGTGAAATAGTTAATTTTTCTTCTAGAGGTTTTTCTGACGATGGTTTTTTACCTAAACCAGATATATCTGCAATGGGAGTTGGTGTTACTTATGCTTCAAGCTATGGCGGATACGTTACTGGAAATGGAACCTCGTTTTCATCGCCAATTATTGCCGGAATGGCTGCATGTTTGGTAGCTTATTACCCCGATAAAACTTCGCATGAAATTATTCAATTAATAAGAGAATTAGGTGACGAATATCCAAATCACGATGTAGCATACGGATATGGCATTCCTGATTTTAGTAAAATAATTGAGGGAACTTCAAACACACTTCTAAGCACCAACTTGAATGAAACTACAATTTTCCCTAATCCATTTCAAAGGACCTTCTCTATTTTCAATTCAGAAGGACTTGAGACTTTAGAACTTTTTACAATCGAAGGCAAAAAAGTTTTTTCATGCAAAATTCCAGTGAACTCCAATCAAATTTCATCTCCTCAATTATCAAAATTGAAGAAAGGTGTGTATTTTGCAGTTTTAAAAGGAGACCAAGTGGTCAAATCCTTAAAACTGATGAAATACTAAAGTGGACGGACAAATTTCCTTAACTGAATTAAATTTCTTAATAAAAGAATCTCTTGATGTTTCTTTTCCAGAACAACTATGGGTAATTGCCGAAATTGGTGAGCTAAAAGTAAACCGTGCTGGGCATTGTTACATTGAATTGGTTGAAAAAGATAACAATACAGATAAAATTAAAGCACGTTCAAGAGCGACCATTTGGACTTGGCAGTTTCGGTTCATTCAACCCTATTTCGAAACTACAACTGGTCAAAAATTACAAGCAGGCTTAAAAGTATTAGTCGCAGTTTCAGTCGAATTCCACGAAGTATATGGCATTAGCCTAAACATAAAAGACATTGACCCCAATTATACCTTGGGCGACATGGCCAGAAAAAGACAGGAAATAATAAACAGCCTCACAGAAGAAGGAGTTTTCGACATGAACAAAGAAATACCTTTGGCCGAAATACCTTCTCGCATTGCCATCATTTCCTCTCCTACTGCTGCAGGCTACGAAGATTTCATGAGTCAACTGATAAACAATACAGAAGGGTATAAATTTTATACAAAACTATTTCCTGCATCGATGCAAGGCAAAGAAGCATCATCTACAATTATTAATGCACTCGACTATATTTACGAATATGAAGATCTTTTTGACTTGGTTGTAATTATTAGAGGCGGAGGTTCTCAAATGGATTTAAGTTGTTTCGACGATTATGATTTAGCCTTACATGTAACTCAATTTCCACTTCCAGTTGTAACAGGTATTGGACACGAGAAAGACGAATCGATTGTTGACTTAGTTGCAAATACAAAGCTTAAAACACCTACGGCGGTTGCCGAGTTTTTAATTTCGCAATTCAATGCAATAGCCATTGAAATTGCTGAAATTGAGTCTCAATTCATCGATGAAATAAATCGATCGTTAGAAAATGAAGAAAATCGAATTAAAAATGTACTCCAAGTATTTAAGCCGCTTATAAAAGGTAAATTAGAAAATACAGACCTTCAACTTAAACACTTGGCAAAAACAATCCAACCTGTATCAAACGAACTTATTGAACGGAATAACTACATATTGCTAAAGTATACCGATCACTTGGAAATTGGTCTTCCCATATTATTGAAAGAAAAAAATAATGAACTCACTAAATTGATGAATCAAACGTTGCATGTAAGTACATTAAAAACAACAAAAGAACAGCAATTAGTTGAAGAAAAATGTCACCAATTAATACGATTTACTCATCGAAAGATTGATACTGAAGTTAATCGTTTAGGCTGGTTAGAAAAAACAAATATTTTGATAGATCCTAAAAATATTCTTAAAAGAGGGTTTAGTATTAGCACTCGAAATGGCAAAGTCATTAAGAATGCGAATGAATTAAAAAACAACGACGAAATTGAAACAACTTTCTATAAAGGAAAAGTAAACTCGACCGTAAAAAAACACTAAATATGGCTACAAAAAAACAAACTTACCGCGAATCAATAAATGAAATAGAAGAGATTTTAGCAAGCATTGAAAACGATGAATTAGATGTTGATGAACTTGCTGATAAAGTTAAAAAGGTAACTCAATTGCTTAAGTTCTGTAAAGACAAATTATACAAAACTCAAGAAGATGTTGAAAAAGTACTAAAAGAGATGGAAGGTTAAAGTGTTACAAATGAATTAAATTCAAATTCATTTTGAAACTTTAAAATCGTTTTCACTAAATTTATGCTTCAATTTATAAACGTTGAATCATGAAAACAAAACACATTCTTATCGTTTTATTGCTACTTATTGTAATTACAAGCTGCGTAACAAGTGTAAACGTTGATGCTTGCATTGATGGTAAAGCATACGGTTTCTGGCATGGCTTATGGCATGGTATTATTGCACCAATCGATTTAGTTGCCATGATATTTAACGACAAATACGCCGTATACGCAACCAACAATTCGGGTGCATGGTATGCATTTGGGTTCATCCTTGGCAGTGGCGGCTGGGGATTTCTTGGCAGTAAGGGACGAAAAAAGAAATAATACAATCGATATCTATTTATGAATCCTGATTAATTTTTAATCGGGATTTTTTAGACCTATTTATTACTAATTGTGCCTATATTCTAAACAAATGTCCTCATATATAATTGGATTTTGACTTACTTTTGAAAACAATAAACCTAACAATATTTAAAATGAAGAAAATTGCTCAATTACCGTTTCGAATTCTTCTAATTACATCCTTCGTTTTCACTACAATATTTTATAGTTGCGAAACCAATGATATATTAAGTAGTCCTGATGGCGAAATCATTGTCACATGTGATATCAACAAAAAGCAAGAAGCCTTTTATACCGTATGCAAAGGAAACGAACAAATTGTTTTGCCTTCAAAATTAGGAATACAAATGAGGCATTCAGATTTCACTAAAGAACTGACATTTAAATCCTCTTCAAGAATAAAAAATATCACCGACGAATATAACATGCTTCAGGGCAAACAGAAACATAATAAATACATTGGCAACAGACAAATTTTCACTTTTGAGAATTTAAAAGGAGACGAAATGCAGGTTATTTTTCAAGTTTCAAACGATGGAGTTGCTTTTCGCTATCACTTCCCTGAAATAACAAAAACAAAATCTAAAGTATTAAATGAAGTCACTCAGTTTGCATTTTCATTCAACACAAGGGCATGGATGCAACCTATGTCGGAAGCTAAAACCGGCTGGAGCAGAACAAATCCATCGTACGAAGAAGACTATTTTCAAAACATTCCTGTTGGAAGTATATCTCCGTTAAAACACGGCTGGGTATTTCCAGCATTACTTAAAACAAACAATACTTGGGTATTACTGACCGAAACAGCCTTGGATCGAAATTACTGTGCCTCTCGCTTAAAAGCGCTACCCAATGCAAAATATGAAATTGACTTTCCAGAATCAATTGAACACTTCCCAGAAGGGAATGTGAACCCCGAGACTAAATTACCGCTAACAACTCCTTGGCGTGTTCTAACTATTGGAAGTTTAAAAACGATTACAGAATCGACCTTAGAAACTGATTTGGCAAATCCACAG